>CAZUHR010000071.1:0-11755 GCA_964620335.1 uncultured Desulfobacteraceae bacterium | reverse complement strand
ACCCTGAGCGGCTGTCCTATATGGCTGCTGAGATAGAAAACGCCTGGACCGAAGCCGCCGGGATACTGGGTCAGAAGCCGGATGAGAAAGACTGGGGAGAATATGCCGAGTTGTATAGCCGTTTTGTGGCGGGTATTGCAAAAACGAACAGCGCCATGAAGGCCGACCCGCCGCCCATCTCCCAATCGAATCTTCAGTTGGTCCGTTTCCTTCGGAATGCCACCAGCTATGATCGGTTCGCGGACGCAGTCGAAGCCATTGATACCCTGATCCCGGAGCTTGCGCAAAGGGTAAAAAAAGGCACCGGCCCTTTGCCCAAAGGAAGCCCGAGGGTGACAAGCTTTCTGATACCCCAGCGAGACCATGAAGTGGCCCATCTAATTGAAAAGGCGGGTATAGCCATACCGGTTACCTTCCTCAGTTATGACGCATATACAGGGATGTTGGATCCGACTTATACCACTATCGCCGAAAAGAGCGCCCAAACTGAGTTGAGCAGGGGATTGTATCACAGTACTTCGGCAATCCTTTACTGGACAAAGAAAGCGGTAGAGGATTTTGATTTGGACGGCGTACTATGGAGTCAGCCGATTCACTGCAGGCCCATGGCCAGCAGCGGCTTCGTATTGAAGAAGGCAATAGAAGAGGAGCTTGGAATCCCGGTGCTCATTTTGGAGGTCGATTGGTATGACAACAGAATTTTTAGCGGTGAGTCAATGAGGACTAAAATTGAAACCTTTGGCCACTTATTGGCCGCGAAGAAGTCGAAAGGGAAAACCAATAAAGAAGGGAACTGATGTATGTTTGTTTGTGGTTTGGACATCGGAGCCGCAACAACCAAGGCCGTTATTCTTAATGATAACGAGATAATTTCCTATTCTGTCCTGCCAACCGGTCAGAGCGTTAAGCTGGCAACGGATAAAGTGATTGAGGAGGTTATTAAAAAGAGCGGGCCAAGCATTTCAGGGTTTGATTGCGTAGTCTCCACCGGCTACGGTCGTCATTCTGTCAGCTTTGCAAATCGAGCCATCTCTGAGATTATTTGTCATGCCAGAGGAGCCAATTTCCTGCTACCTTCGGTTCGGACCGTTATCGATATCGGCGGACAGGACAGTAAAATGATATCCCTAGACGGGGAGGGGAATGTGACTAACTTTGCGATGAATGACAAATGTGCTGCCGGTACGGGCAGGTTCATCGAGGTTATGGCCCATGTTCTTGAAGTTTCCTTGGAGGACATGGGGAAACTCTCTCTAAATAGCCAAAAACCCAGTTTGATAAGTAGTACTTGTACCGTATTTGCTGAATCGGAAGTGGTGTCACTTCGTGCTAAAGGTGAGCCAAGAGAAAATTTGATCGCCGGAATACATAAAGGTATTGCTTCGCGAACGGCCATTATGGGACGTGGCATCGGCTTTAGTAAGGATGTGGCATTTACCGGTGGCGTAGCAAAAAATTTTGGGGTCAAGAGGGAACTGGAAAGCGCTATCGGGATGCAAATTATCGTACCTGAAGAGCCGCAAATTGTGGGCGCTCTGGGTGCAGCGCTCTTGGCTGGGGATGGAGATCCAGGAGTGGCCGCGTGAGAGCAGGGCAAAAAAACAAGAAGGGGGTGATGAAATAATATTAAAAAGTCAATTTGTCTGGATGTCGAGAATTAAACGCTTAACATAGGAGGGTTGAAATGAGAGCGAAAAAATCTTTAATGGTACTGGGCATCATATCTCTGACAATAATATTTGGAACCATATCTTTCTCAACTCTAGTCACTGGAACGTCTTCGGCGGCTGCCGCGGACACAAAAAACCTGGATATAGGCCTGCTCGTTGCTCTTTCGGGTTTTGGTTCCGGAGCCGAAACGCTCATAGATCAAGGAGCGAAAACAGCCATGGAGTCAATTAATGAGGCAGGTGGAATAACTATTAACGGGCAACCTTACATGATTAACCTTATTGTTGAAGACACGAAGGGAAGCGCTGAAGGCTCGGTCGCGGCGGCTAACAAACTTGTATATGACCGCAAGGTAAAATTCGTCGTGGGAACTGTCGTACCATATTCTATCGAAGCGGTGGGGACGGTAACTGAACCGGCTAAAGTGCTCCGTTCGAGCCTTTATAACTGTGCCACGCCTTCGGAATATGGCCCCAAGACTCCTTATACCTTCATGGGGAATGATGGGACAGTGGAAGGGAATACAGCGCTTCTGACATATTTGGTCGAGGCATTTCCCGAGGTCAAGACCACCGTACTTGTTATACCTGATGATGGTTCGATCCCGCACCTCGGCCCGATAATGAAGCGGGCCGCGGAAAAGCGAGGTCTTAAGGTTCTCGGCGAGCCAGTGAGCTGGACGCATAATACTGTTGATTTTACCCCCATAATCGCGAAGGCTCTGGCCCGGAAGCCGGACACACTTACGCTCCTCAACGGGTGGCCGGCTCCCGTCGGTGCCATGCTCAAGACCGCAAGGGAGGCAGGATTTACAGGGCCTGTGACCTGTGGTCACAATCCGTGCGAAGACATCCTAAAGGTCGCCGGCGCTGCCGCCTCTACAAATTATTTTGCAACGGGTATTGTGGGGAGCAGCCCCGATATGCCGCCTATGGTAAAGAAAATCACGCCGATATTTGTAAAGAAATTTGGGCATGCTCTCTATTATAACTACTGGGGGTTCAACGGCATCTATGTGCTCGTCAAGGCTATTGAGGCGGCGCAGAGCCTTGAGCCTGATAAGGTAAAAGACAGTTGGGAAAACATGAAAAGCATCGACTCCTTATACGGTCGCGCACCCATGGGTGGGGCCAAAACCTATGGCATTAAGCATACGGTTTGTCACCCTGTTGCAATACAGAGTTTGATGAATGCCAAAGTTAAGCACGTCAAATGGGTTGATGTATTAGTCCCTTAGGTCTGAACTTTTTACTCCAAGCCGGGGTAGCAGGGCAAATACCCTCTACCCCGGGCTACCCGACCGTCGATGTGGGTATATCGGGGACGTAGATGGAAACAGTAATAAACACCATCATTGGCGCACTGGTCCTGTCATCCATGTATATACTTGTGGCTCTGGGGTTTGCACTTCTTCTTAGCATTATGGGAGTGCTCAATTTTGCTCACGGTGCCATTTACATGGTGGGCGGTTATATATGCTATCAATTTGCAGTCGAATTCGGTTTGAATCAGTGGCTCTCCCTCCTGCTTTCTACATTAATAATGGGAGCCTTTGGAGTCTTGCTGGAGAGGGTTTGCTTTCGTCCTTTTTATGGGGATATGTATCGAACCATCGTTATGACCATAGCCATTGTTCTGGTACTTGAGACGACCGTAAACGTCCTCGTCGGTGTGCATATTAGATCATTACCCGCCTTTGTTCCCGGGATTATCAAGGCCGGGGCCATTTCCCTCAGCGCAGAAAGGCTTGTGACTTTCTTTATCGGCGGTGTGCTTTTGCTGGGCTTGACTTTGTTTATCAAAAAGGCCAAAGCAGGCCAGCAAATGCTTGCTGTATCGCAGGAGCCTGAAGGAGCGGTTCTGCAAGGCATTGATATTTTTCGCATTTCCGCGGTGGCCTGCGCCATGGGCTGCGCACTTGCAGCGGTGGCCGGAAGCCTGATGGGAGCTATATTTGAACTCAGCCCATTTATGGGAGACTACATGCTTGTAAAGGCGATCCAGCTGGTTATCTTGAGCGGCATCGGAAGTATCGGCGGCGTGCTGGCAGGCGGTCTCATCGTCGGTTCTATAGATGCCGTCCTACCCTTGTTTGCGAGCGGTGCTGTAACACAGGCAGTTGGTCTCGGCATCATCATCGTGTTGCTGCTGATAAGACCACGGGGTCTGTTCGGCCGTGAAGTTACCTAAACGGGATATTATGATTGAAACTGAGATTTCTCTGCGAGCGAGCGGAAGACTCGCCAGGATAGTTGCTTACACAGCAGTTCTTGTCATTTCCTTGCTGCTTCCGCTATGGATCAGATCACCATATCTCATACATGTATTCAATTTGACACTGATCAACATTATTGCGGCTAGCAGCCTTCGACTTATAGCTGTTTCGGGCCAGCTATCGCTTGGACACGCCGGCTTCATGAGCATCGGAGCCTACACTGCGGGAGGATTAGCCAAACACCTGGGGTGGGCAGCCTGGATTACGATACCTGTCGGGGCGGTGGCTACCATGATAGTCGCAATCCTGGTAGGATACTTGTTCGTTCGACTTCGGGCTATCTACTTTTCCATGGTGAGTCTTTTCTTTGGAATAGGGGTGCTTGCAGTCAATCAAGTCTGTGAGAAATTCACGGGCGGATATGCGGGACTCATTGGCGTTCCGGTTATGTTTGCCGGTTCCAAGGTCCAGAATTACTACTTTTTCATCGGGCTGACAGTATTCAGCCTTTTGGCGCTTTATAGGATTGAAACCTGCCGTATCGGTGTGACGCTAAAGGCCATTGCGCAATCACACCTGGTAGCATCCAGTGTAGGGATAAATGAAGCCGGCTATAGGGTGTTTGCCATGGGTGTGGGGTGTTTTTTTGTCGGACTTTCCGGCGCTGCATATGCTCACTATTTTGCTGTTCTGTCCCACAGTTCTTTCAATTTTCTGGCAAGCGTCAACATGCTCGTGTACGTGCTCGTAGGGGGAATAGGGAGTTTTGCCGGGCCGATTGTCGGGACGACCGTGCTCATAATTATCCCTGAGCTTTTTCGGATGCTGAAGGCCTATGTGCCTTACCTATTTGCGGCCATCATGATAATAGTGATCTTTGTAATGCCCGAAGGCCTTGTGGGCTTGCCCGGGCAGATAATATCCTGGATTAAAGGGTCTCGGGAGAGGAAGGATACGCATGCACCTTGAAGTCATCGGCCTAACGAAGTTTTTTGGAGGCCTGGCGGCGATAAACGATATTGATATACATGTTGACCATGGGGAGATAGTGGGTTTGATCGGCCCCAATGGTGCAGGGAAGACCACTCTCTTTAATCTGATAACGGGCTTTCTTCGGCCTACAAAAGGGAAGATAGCATTTGAGGGGAAAGATATCACCGGAAAAAAACCGCACTTGATTGCTAAGCTGGGAATTGGCCGTACCTTTCAGCTTGTGCCGCTTTTTGCAGATTTTTCAGTCCTCCAAAATGTGGTAGCATCATTTCATCTTCGGCCAAGGTCTCGTGTGTGGGAAGCATTTCTCAATACCGGCACCTATCGGCGCAAGGAGGAGTATATCCTGAAGAGGTCCGAGGAAATCCTGCTGCTACTTGGTCTCCATGAAGTGAAGAATGTCCTTGCAAAGAATTTACCTCACGGATACCAGAAGATGCTCGGTATGGCAAGAGCCCTGGCAGTTGATCCAACCTTGTTGTTGCTGGACGAGCCGATTGGCGGAATGAACGCGAATGAAATCGTGTTTACGAGAGCCGCTATTGAGAAAATGCGACATCAGGGCGTAAGTATTCTGCTGGTGGAGCATAACATGCAAATCATGGATATCTGTGATCGAGTAGTAGTCATAAATTTCGGACAAAAGATTGCGGATGGGACGCTCAGTGAGGTGAGGGAGAATGAGAAAGTGATCCGAGCCTACTTCGGGGGTGAAGGTGCTGCTTAGCGTGAAAAAAATTACGGTTCATTATGGAAAGGCCGTTGCAATAAACCAGGTGTCGCTAAACGTTGTCGAAGAATCCATAGTGAGCATTCTCGGGGCCAACGGCGCCGGCAAGAGCACCATCATGAGGTCCTTGTCGGGGTTGATCCCGCTGACCTCAGGGGAAATACATTTTTTAGACAGGCGGATAGATGTCCTTGCAGCCCCTGAAATCGTGAAAATGGGCTTGATCCACGTTCCCGAAGGCCGCAAGCTCTTTCCATATCTCACGGTGCAAAGTAATATCAACCTTGGTGCCACTATACGAAAGGACAGCGCCGGTATTAAAAGGGACATGGAGGAGGTTTTTAGATACTTCCCCATCCTGCCGAAAAGACTCAATCAAAAAGCCGGCACCCTAAGTGGTGGCGAACAACAGATGTTGGCGATTGCCCGTGGCTTGATGGCGAAGCCCCGATTGCTTCTCTTGGATGAGCCGTCACTGGGATTGGCTCCTCTGATAATTGCTTCGCTGGTTCCTGTCATTAAAGACATCCATAAGAGAGGAGTCAGCGTTCTTCTTGTGGAGCAAAATATCCCCATAGCTCTCGATGTGGCCGACATGGGTTATGTATTGCAGGTGGGTAGGGTTGTCCTGCAGGGTGACATAGAAGCGCTTAAAGCGAGTGAGATTTTTAAGAAGGCATACCTGGGGGATTAAAAGCGATAACAGACATCGGATAATATGGTTTCTACTATTGCAGGTCTCTTGATTTAGAACGGCAAAGAAGTTTTTACGGGAGAAGTTGTACATAACTCCTAGGTCATTAGAGAAGTTAAAATGAAACGCAAGCAAAGTGAGAGAGGAGGTGACCATATAGGTTTAGCGATCTTAAATTAGTGCAAACATATATACAATTAAAAGGAGGGATAACATGATAGAAAAAATATGGGATATGGTTCCCGGGCTTGACTTTAAAGAGGAAATTGACATCCCTGAGATGCACTCCTGGTTTCTTGCCGCAGCATATTGCACACCACCATGGACTCCCTTATTCGGCTGGTACTGGATTAATTATGTCTCTCGGGGGTTGATGTATGCTGCTGCCGAGCTAAGTATTCCCAGATGCAAAGGGTGGGTACAGCGTTACCGGACAGGGGGTCTGTACAGTGCCTTCTACATAGTAACAGACGAGAAAGAGATCGCCGAACGGGAGGTAAAATTTCGCGAGGCGCTGCGTCCCTGGATGGAAGACTTCGACGGCCTTTGGAACGGTTACAAGAAGGAACTTCTGGATATCTATGACAAGCTAAGGACAGTGGATTTAGATAACGCCACCAATCACCAGCTTTACAATCATAATCATGATTTAATTACGGCTTATAAGAGAATGTGGGAAATCCATTTCCTTCCCATGTATGCTGCCAATAATGCCTGGTTGTTACTTGATGGAATGCTCCGGGATCGTTTCGATATGACGGATCAAGACCCTGAATTTCAGGACATGATACGCGGTTTTCCCAACAAGATATATGAAATGGACAAGGAAATGTGGCAATTTGGAAAACTTGCCACCGAAATGGGTCTGGAATCTATCTTTAAGGAGAACGACCCCCAGTCTATTTTAGCCAAAATCCAGCAGTCTGAAAAAGGTAAGGAATGGTTTAAAAAATTAATGGACTACCTGGAGACTGACGAAGTCGGAGGATGGCGTATGAGGCGAGCCACCGATATTACGGAGCCGTACTGGTTGGAGGACCCAGCAATACCTATAGGGTTGATAAAAGATTATGTCGACAGGGGTGCCAGCTATGACCTGGAGAATACAAGGGCAGAGCTGGTCAAAAAGAGAGAGGCCGCTATAGCTTCTTTTCTCAGTCGCGTGCCAGCGGATGAAAAAGACCTCTGGGAGAACCTTATCCGTCTATCGGGGAAGGCTAGCTCATACAGTGAAGAGCACAACCTATATTGTGAGCTAATGGCTCATTCCCTCTTGCGACGGGGTTATCTGGCAATGGGGAGAAGGCTTACCGAGAAAGGAACAATCGATGCTCCCGAGGATATCTTCATGCTGAATCCTGAAGAGATCAACCGGGTAATGCTTGTCCCTGAATATCATGATATGCGCTGGATAACAAGACCGCGTAAGGCAGCATGGGAGGAGTGGTGTACCAGACCCAATCCACCCTTGTTTACCGACCGATCCGGTATAGAGGAAGCAGTTGGTATGGATTTACTGCCTTCCGGAGACTCTGTCGCTATCAAAATCGTTGTAGGTGAACTGCCCAAGGTGAAACCGGAGCTGAAAGCGGACCTCTGGGGTGTGTGCGGTTGTTCCGGAGAAGCAGAAGGAATTGCTCGCGTATGTACAGTCTATGAAGACCTTAAGGATGTACAGCCGGGCGATATCCTGATTTGCCCCGGGACCAATACGGCATGGACACCGGTCTTCGGTATAGTCAACGGTGTCGTCGCAGACACGGGCGGAACCCTGTGCCATGCGGCTATCATCGGCCGTGAATACAATGTACCCACTATTGTGAATACAATGACGGGAACACAGGTAATAAAGACAGGTCAGCGGGTAAGATTGGACGCTAAAAATGGGGCAATCTACATATTAGACTAACATTACAGACCCGGATCAATTATGCGGAGGAGGGATATAAGGTTTTTGTAACTACCCCGTTAAAAAGATGACAGCCAATTTGGCAGAATCAAGGTAACCTTATTTTGCCCCGGGCGGATGTGGCCTAAAATGGTAAGAAGGAAAAAATAGTTCATCGCTGCTTCATGCGGGTAAATCCAAATGAAGCTCATCGGCTGTCAGGGAGGTCATAGTAAGGCGGTATTAGGAGCTAAATACCCAAAGGGGAATATGTTTTTTAGGGTGGACGGTCCATAAGATAGTAGCATTTTCTGATTGCCAACAAGTTTTTTTGATAAGAAATAATTAATACACCGGTCCGCTTAAATCGTGTCGGATCTTGGCAGATTGTGTGCACTTGACAGTGGGGGATGTGATATAAGTTAAGCATGCTAAAGATTTTGAAAAAACGAAACTGTTAAAAATTAGCCTAAAATCGACACAAGAAGGGCCGGGGGTTGTAAATCATGAAGGGGTAACGGTTCAGATGCCGAGGACAATGGATGACGGGTGGTTTGTCCTTAGTAATAGGCTCAAAAAAGGTTCAACCAAGCAATATCATACGAGGAGGTAGGCAGAATGGAAGCAAGCGCAAAGCAGAAAATAAATACCCTTTGCCAATGTTGTCTATATAGTTGCGGTGTAGAGGCATATGTTGAGGGGGGAAAGCTCGTTAAGGTAAAGGGTATGCCGGAGCATCCTCTGAATAAGGGAAAATTATGCCCAAAGGGCGCAAATATGATCGATTGGGTCTATTCGCCGGATAGGCTTAAATACCCATTGAAGAGAGATAATGGGGAATTCAAAAGAATTTCCTGGGATGAAGCACTGGATACCATCGCCTTAAAACTGAAGAAAATTAAAGAAGAGCACGGAGCAAAAGCCGTTGCCGCCTTGTTCGGCATGGTGTTTTTTGTTCAGGGAAGAATTTCCAAGGAACTCATGCAGAGGTTCTGGGATGTCTATGGCTCACCCAATATCTTCTCAACGGACAGCATGTGTTATCGGGTTCGCTGCGCCGCGCAAGCGATAACCTTCGGAGGAAGGGCCGTCCCTGATCTTGAAGCAGCAAACTCAAACTGCCTCGTATTTTGGGGACATAATCCCCATGAGTCGCAGCCCCCTTTGGATTGGCGTTTGACGGCGAAAAATTTGAAAGGGAAAAAGATTATCGTCATTGATCCTAGGAAGACTCCCATTGCCGAAAAGGCCGATATCCATATGAAACCAAGACCCGGAACGGATTGCGCTCTTGGACTCGGTATGTTGAATACGATCATATCGAAGGGCCTTTACGATAGCGAATTCGTCGAAAATTGGACTGTTGGCTTTGATAAACTGAAGGAACACGTGAAGGACTATCCGCCTGAAAAGGTTGAAAAGATCACTCGGGTTCCAAAAGAAAAGTTCATCAAGGCGGCGGAGGTCTTTGCAAAGACAAAGCCGGCATGCATACATCAGAGTTGGGGGACCCTTGATCAGACAACAGCCGGTTTTCATACGAGCAGGGCGATAGCAATTCTTCAGTCTATAACGGGAAATTATGACATTCCTGGAGGACATATCAAACATATCGAGCCTCCCTATCGCGCCCCCAGATTGACGGAAAAATTGGAGGACCTCCCTATCGGGATAGACAAGTACCCGTTGCACTACAAGGTAGGGGAACGGCTTTTCGGGGAAGGACATGGAATGTTTTTGCCTGATGCCATATTGAAGGGAGACCCCTACCCGATAAAGGCGGCGGTTATTACTGCCACAAATCCGCTTCGCACCTGGCCGAACACAAAGAGGTTCGAGGAGGCCCTGAGAAAGCTTGATTTTTTGGTTGTTATGGATCTGTTTATGACCGATACGGCCAAACTTGCCGACATTGTCCTTCCGGCAGCCTCCTTTCTCGAGAGGGATGAATGGCCGCATTTTCCTTTCGTTCTCGGGGTACCCTATATCATGCTTAGGCAAAAGGTGATCGAATTTGAAGAGTGTTGGCCGGATATTAACTTCTGGATGGAACTCGCAAAAAGAATGGGGTATGAGGAATACTTTCCATGGAAAGATGTGGATGAATACATGGATTATGTGATGGAGCCGTCAGGGTTAACCGTAAAATATTTGCGGGAAGAGGCGCCTCAGGGGTTATCCTGGACTCCAGTGAAATACAAGAGATATGAGACAGAAGGTTTTCCGACCCCTTCAAAGAAGATTGAAATATATTCGGAAACCTTAGAAAAGATGGGCCATGAACCTCTTCCTGTCCATATGGAACCCCTTGAAAGTCCGGTAAGCACGCCCGAGCTTGCGAAAGATTATCCGCTCGTTCTCACGACGGGTTCGAGACTCCTGCAATTTCTTCATTCCGAACACAGAAATGTAGCGAAGTTGAGGAAAATGGTTCCCGAACCTCTCGCAGATATAAATACACAGAGTGCATCGCAGTACGGAATAAAAGACGGGGATAGGATCGCTGTCGAGACAAAAAGGGGAAGGATTGAGCTAAAGGTAAAGGTCAGTGAGGATATGCTACCCGATGTGGTGAATATTTCCCATGGATGGGATGAGGCCAATGTGAATATCTTAACAGATGAAACGCCTGCAAATACAGTGGGGGGCCAACCTGCCCTTACGTCCCTTTTATGCAGAATATCAAAGATTTAATCCGCCGGAGGCGGACAAGGATTTAATTCCCCGCCGCTTGCGGCGTTACATTGCATTTGTAGATACCCCGCTGCTCTGCGGCGGGGTGGTTCATTCGAGGGGGATTTATGAGGAGGAAATGAAATGGAAGAAGAAAGATTCGAATGGCAGATAAGTGGAGAAGGTGCGGAAGCCTGTACCTCGCCACCGGTGTGCCCTGGCTACTGGGGTTCGCCTTTTCCCAAGGACTTGCACGATGGCGAAAGTCAATGTGAGACCGTTTTCTCTTTCAATATCAAGGAGGGATATTATCAAGCTGTTGCGTTGGGTGGTTTGAAAGTGTGCCTTGCTGTCAATATTTCTCCAGGCTTTCCTGAAGTTAGAGGGGGATGGTCGTCTATCCTCTATATAGAGAGCAAAGCTAATGATGAGCAAGCGAAAGCATTAGAGGAAATTTATAGGAAGTGCTGGATGGCAAGAGGGGAAATACTCAAGGTGAAAAGAGAAAAAATCTCATTTACCAAAGAATTTATTAACGGGGGGCCGGCAGCAAGATATGAGATAGAGATTTCAGGGTTGTACAGTTTGAAAACCCAGCCATTGCTAACAGAAGATGGTAAACCAAGGTACATCAACACCGCAAGAGGTGGCATAATCAACATAGGGAAGTCAGAAGTTAATGAGTTCAAAGACAGAGATCTGCCGCGTACTTGGAATCGATCTGGGATGACCGCTACATATTGGGAATTTATCCTCAATCCACAAAAGCTCTTTTGGTTGCCCTGATTCTGTGTAACTTAATTAATTGGGAACCATATCTTTCTCAGAGCTAGTCACCGGAACATCTTCGGCGGCTATAGTCCTGCTCGTTGTTCTTTCGGGTTTTGGTTC
>CAZUHR010000070.1:0-11835 GCA_964620335.1 uncultured Desulfobacteraceae bacterium | reverse complement strand
TGATTACGTCCTATCCAATAAAAAAAGGATCATTCTCACACACAAATTTGCATAAAAACCCGCTAACAGGTCATCCATGACGATTCCGAATCCACCCCTAAATTTTTCAACCTTTTTTACAGGATAAGGCTTAAAAATGTCAAAAAAGCGGAACAGCACAAATCCCATAGCAAGGGCCAGCCAGGTGTGGGGCAAAAGGAACATGGTGACCAAAAAGCCGGAAACTTCGTCAATGACTACCTCTGGAGGATCCTTTCTATCCAGTAAGTCCTGACTCACATCTGAGACCCAGACAGCGATAGCTGTAATGCTCACCAGGGCAAGGACACTATACCATATTCCAAGGATATTTAAACCCAGGATAAGGGGCGCTGTAGCAATTGTTCCAAATGTTCCTGGTGCTACCGGTAGAAGGCCGGTACCGAACCAGGTGGACAGTGCCAAAGCAGTCTTTTTAGTAAAACCGGATCGTCTGAAGATATCCAGTACTGACAAATTATTTGATTGAGATTTTGACATAAAGCAGGTATTGGCTTTCTCGCTTCTTTTTTGGCCTGGCGGAGTAGTGGTTTTTTTTGAGACGGCCTGTTACGGGATAGGGGATAGCTATATTTACTTGCCTTTGTTCAAAGCCATGACCCAGTAAAAAATTTCCTTCAGCGGCAGATTGTTTTCCAGGGCAACTTTCCTGCATTCCTCATATTCAGGCAGGAGAAAGGGCTTTCCATCCGTGTTCGTTACTTTCTTGACTCTGATTTTTCCCCAAGGGCTGTCAGTTTCCGTCACACAGCTTTCAAGCACCTTGCGTTGACCATAGCGGAATCGGATTCCCAGGGTAGTGCTTTCTACAAACATTATCTCCATCAAAATATCTCTTTGTTCGGGGCGACCCATAACCTGAACCTGGATACCTGGTCGATTTTTTTTCATCTGGACGGGCAAGAAAACCACATCCAGTGCCCCGGCATCAAACAAGCGGTCCATGAGATACCCGAGCCATTCCGGATTTGTATCATCTATATTGGTTTCAAGGATTACTACCGTATCCGTTTGGTCTTCGGTTTTTTGATGCCCGATCAGGATTCGAAGTAGGTTGGGCCTGTCAGGCAGTTTCTTCTTGCCTGCGCCGTAGCCGACATTCTGTATAACCATTGGGGGAATAGGGCCGAAAGAGCTGGCAAGCCCTTTTGCCAGGGCGGCGCCGGTTGGGGTGACGATTTCATGATGTAGGCCTGAATCAAAAACAGGGACGCCTTTTAAAAGGGCAATTGTGGCTGGAGAGGGAACCGGTATCCTGCCGTGAGCAGTCTTTACAAACCCTGAACCAAGGGGAAGGGGAGAGGCAGAAAGTGTTTGAATCCCCATGGTTTCTATGCCATAGACCGTACCTACGATATCAATTATCGAATCCACTCCACCTATCTCGTGGAAATGGACCTCTTCCGGCGGTAAATTATGGACATTTCCTTCAACCCTAGCTAGATCCTCGAATATCTCAATACTCTTTTTTTTGACTGCCTTATTAAAGCCTCCCTGATCTATGATATCTCGAACAGTATGGAGATTCCTGTGGGGCTGTTCCTTTTTATCGGGAATTACGAGAAATCTGGTGCCGACAATCAGGTTTCGGGCCTCCTTTCTTATCTCAAGGTGATAGCCATCAAAAGGGAGTGTTTGAAGCTTCCGGTCAAGTTCATCAAAGGAAAGCCCTGCGTCGATAAGGGCGCCTATGAACATATCGCCACTAATGCCGGAGAAGCAGTCGAGATATGCAGTTTTCATTTTACGGTTTTGTCCATAATTTTCAACGATTTGATTTTTTTAACAAAGGCGCGTTTTTATGTCAATAAGTGAAGTTACCGGCTAAACCAGGATAGCTTAAAACTATTCAAATCTTTGGGCACTGCATTTCTTCTTCAGTTTATTCAAATGGTTGGGCCCTTGTAAAATCGGGTAAAAAACGAGAGATTCTTTTTTTGGGCGAAACATCTTTTTCAGGAAACTGTACAAAAAGATGCTCAAAGCCCAGATCTCTGGCATGGGAATATACCAGGTCAAATTCTTTTTCTGCTACAAAACGGTTAAGATCCTGGTCTCTGTTCGCGACGACAGGGTAATATTGGGACATTAGACTCAGTGGCAACCCGCTGCCGAATTCCACAAAAAGAGTTGTCAGGGCATCAATTGAATTTTCCACTTTTCCGGGCAGTATCAGGTGCCTGACCAAAACACCTTTTCTCGCTCGAGTGCCAGCGTTTGAAAAGACATCAAGAAAACCTTTTTGTCTGACCATTTCAGCAAGGGCCTCTAACGCCACTTCAGGATAATCGGGGCATTTTGATAGGTCAGCAGCAAGAGACGAATCCGAGTACTTAAAATCCGGAAGATAAATGTCAACATAATCTTCAGCGGTTTTCAATATTTCTACGGACTCGTATCCAGAGAGATTGTAGATAATGGGGAGATCAAAGGTATTTTCGCGCATGAGGGTTACGATGCTGAATACATGCGGGAAAAAATGATCTGGGGTTACAAAATTGATATTGTGGACATGTTTTTTCCGGATCATGTTTTTCAGCTTCTGGAGCAATTCCTCCAGGCTCGTGTTACTGCCCACGCGCTGATGCGAAATCTGGTAATTTTGACAGAAAGAACATCTGAGGGAACAACCCGTAAAAAATACTGTGCCTGAGCCATTTTTTCCTGTTATCGGGGGTTCTTCCCCGAAATGGGGCCCTACGTAAGCCACTCTGAGCTGATCCGTTTCTCCACAAAAACCCACCCGGGTTTTTTCTCCAACATAAGTACGGTTGACTCCGCAGTTACGCGGACAGAGACGGCAGTTGTCGTAAAACCGGATAATGCCCATAGAATCAATAAGGTATCCCTTAAAAACCTTTTTGCCCATTTCAGCCTAAGGCTGTTTTGCGTGATTTTTTACATCTTCTAATGCTATAATGCAACAAATCTTGATAACCTAGGAGGCTGTCGGAAAAACGGATCGGCATGGCACTCTTCTCCAGGCCGCATCTACTCCTACGGTGCAAGCGGCCCTCTCTGCGGTCTGCTGGAATTAAAGGATGTGGAGTCCATTGGGCTGTTGGGACACAGACCGCGAATCGGGCCGCGGCATAGAGCAGAGGAAGATTTATCCGAAAGGTGCGTCCTTTCGAACAGCCCTATGCCTCAGCTTGCCATAAGTGTACAGTAGTGGAGTAGCCCAATAGGGTGCAAAATACAAAGCCACCCTTAGGTTGGGGTTCTTTAAACGCAAATGCAGAAGTTATGGAAAAGGATCTCGATAAGAGAATTCAAACCCTTGCCCAATGGCTGTATGAGTCCCGATATCCGGTTGTTTTTACGGGAGCCGGGATCAGTACGGAATCGGGCCTTCCCGATTTCAGGGGGCCCGATGGTTTATGGACTCGGCGTGATAAGGGACTTGCACCTAAACCTATGAATAGATCATGGGATTCAGTTGACCCGAACAAAGGCCACATGGCCGTTGCGGAGCTTAAAAAGTTGGGGAAGCTGAAATTCCTCATTTCACAGAATGTCGATAACCTCCATTTGAAATCAGGAATCCTGCCTGAACTATTATCTGAACTGCATGGGAATATAACAAAACTTCGATGTGAGAAGTGCGGAAAAACAATCGACCGCTCAGTTGGGCGAGCCGTTTGTCAGTGCGGTGGGAAACTTACTTCCAGCGTGGTTGATTTTGGTCAGCCCCTTCCGGAAAAGGACCTCATTCTGTCTTTTGAACATTCGCGAAAGAGCGATCTTTTTATAGTCGTTGGCTCCAGCCTTGTGGTAACGCCTGCTGCCGATATGCCTATGGAGGCACATCGTGCCGGTGCGAGACTGGTCATAATCAATAAGGGCGAAACTCCACTGGATAGGTATGCTCATCTCAGATTCAGTGAGGCGATTGGAGAAGTGCTGCCTATCGCAGTGAAAAGATTGAAAAGGCTTATGGGCCTGTTTGAGTGAAAAAGCGCTTTTGTTCTATGGCAGGTGGGCCACCTTCTCTCTGATGAGCCTGATTCTCAATTTGATCTCATCTTCTTGAGAAATAATCTTCTTACCTATTATTTGGATGAATTCAAAAAACCAGCGCTCGGGAAAGTGATATCTCATCTCTTTAAAGGGGGTTTCTTGATTATAGGTTCTATTCCATTAAGAGGCGGATCTTTTATAGAGAAGATCAGAAAACGCAAGGATATCCTGCTGGTTGGTGTTTCTGAAAAAAATAGGGATGGACTTCTCTTCCTATATGAAATAAGGTACTTATGATAGGGCGTGGGTGGGCGAGGCCAATTTCCGCTTTAACCCAATTAAACGTTTGGAGATATTATTATGCATCTCAGAAGAGTAGATCTTTTTCCCGAAAAATTTCCGACCACAGAGCATTATCCTTTTAACCTGAACATTTTTCATGAGACAAAAAGCATTGTGTTCGACTCCCCGGTGACATTCTTTATAGGAGAAAATGGTACCGGGAAATCGACTTTGCTTGAAGCCTTAACTCACAGATGCGGTATATACATATGGGGATGCGTTGAGAGAAAACGATTTAAAGTTAACTTCTATGAGCAAAGGCTTTACGAGGCTATTGATATTGAATGGACCAACGGTCCTGTGCACGGTTCATTTTTCGCGTCCGAGATATTCCGGAATTTTGCCCAAATTCTGGACGAATGGGCAGCTGCGGATCCTCGATCACTTGACTACTTTGGAGGCGAATCCCTGGTGACCCAGTCCCATGGCCAGTCCATTATGTCTTTTTTCAAGGCTCGCTACAAAATAAAAGGGATATACTTTATGGATGAGCCTGAGACAGCCCTTTCAGCAAAAACCCAGTTGGATTTGCTTATGGTGCTCAAGGACATGAGCCAGGCCGGGCACGCCCAGTTTATAGTCGCCACTCATTCTCCAATACTTTTGGCATGTCCTGGGGCGAAGATATACAGCTTCGACCATGTGCCTGTTAAGCAGATTGATTACGAAGACACAGAACAGTATAAGATCTACAAGGGTTTTATAGAGGATAGAAAAAAATACTTGGATACAGTGTGAGAAAATACCATTTGACTTTAAGCATCAAAACCATTAACCTCACAAACACCTTGCCGGGCAATTTCAGTTCTTATGTTGTACAGCATTGCCGCAAACACATACATTTCGGTGGCTTTTTTTTGGGCGATACTTCCCTTCTATGGGATTTTTACTTGCGGATTGTGTTAGCTCTTTCTGATGTAACTTGATCATATCTGAATTTCCTTTTTAGTCATTTAAAATCGCAAAGCGATTATATTTAATAGTAGTCATTCAATCTTTGTCTACGAGCACAGGTTCCCAAATTTTAAACGTAAAACCGCGCGTACGGTATTAAGAGCGTTAAGCGGTGATTCTTGGTCTCAAGAATGCCTCGAACCTGCTGACTGAATACTTATCGGCAGACAGTGCTCATAAACAGGAATGAAGGTAATCTTATCGGGAAAACTTATTAGAGGAGGTGAGCTTAGATTTACTGAGTTGTGGTAGTGGCTTCATGGTGAGCCAAAACAAACCAAAAATTGACAGTTAAAGACAAGGAGGGGAAAATGAAGAGAGCAATGTTTTTTCTTGACCAAAAGGACATGCCGACTCACTGGTATAATATCCAGGCAGATTTACCGAAGCCCTTGCCGCCGGCTTTGCACCCAGTAACAAAACAGCCGTTAACGCCCGACGACCTAGCCCCGCTGTTTCCTATGGCGCTTATTATGCAGGAGGTTAGCACCGAGCGCTGGATTGAGATCCCAGAGGAGCTGCAGGATGTCTATCGTACCTGGCGGCCAACAGTGTTACACCGGGCATACCGGCTGGAAAAGGCCCTGGATACGCCGGCCAAGATTTTCTACAAATACGAGGGAACAAACCAGGCAGGTAGCCACAAGCCCAATACTGCTACAGCCCAGTGCTACTATAACATGAAAGAGGGCATCAGACGCATAACTACTGAGACCGGAGCCGGGCAGTGGGGGAGTGCCCTGAGTATGTCAGGTGCGTTCTTCGATGTAGAGATCAAGGTCTATATGGTCAGGATCAGTTACGACCAGAAGCCGTATCGCCGCATCGCAATGGAGGTCTGGGGCGCCAAGTGTATTCCCAGCCCCAGCACGGAAACCAACGCAGGACGGGAAATGCTGGAAAAATGGCCTGATTGCCCGGGAAGCCTGGGGTTTGCTATCAGTGAGGCAGTAGAGGAGGCCGTAAGTCGTGATGATACCCACTACTCTCTGGGAAGTGTCCTCAATCATGTCCTGCTTCACCAGACCATCATAGGGGAGGAGACCAGGAAACAGATGGAGATGGCAGATGCCTATCCGGATATTATCGTGGGCAACATTGGCGGAGGCTCCAACTTTGCCGGCCAATTCCTGCCCTGGATCAGGGATAAGATCAGCGGGGAAAAACCGGATCTGCGCGTCATCTGCGTTGAGCCCGAAAGCTGCCCGAGCGTGACCAGGGGGTTATATGCCTATGACTATGGCGACGCAGTCGGGATGGCACCAATAGTTAAGATGCATACCCTGGGACACGGATTTATTCCGCCCCCGGTTCATGCCGGTGGCCTGCGCTATCATGGGATGGCGCCCATTATATGCCACCTTCGTGAACTGGGCCTGGTTGAAGCGGTAGCCGTGCACCAGACTGCTACCTTTGAGGCCGGGGTACAGTTTGCCCGCACTGAGGGCATTATCAGCGGCCCCGAGCCATGCCACAATGTGATGGTGGCTATTGATGAAGCCCTTAAATGTAAAGAATCCGGCGAAGCAAAAACAATCCTGATAGCTCACAGCGGACATGGGCACTTTGACCTTGCAGCCTATGATAAGTATCTTTCGGGTGAACTGGTGGATTATGCTTATCCCGAGGAAGAGGTCAAAAAGGCCCAGGCTGATCTGCCCAAGATACCGGCTTGAGCATGAGGCCTTAAAAGGTTAATAGCTTTTAGCGGCGTACTCACAGCCTTTATTCATTCAGGACTGTGAGTGCGCCTTTTTACCCGCCTTCGCAGAAAGCCCCGTCCGGAAGGGCGGGGATGAATGCGAAAAGGGTATCCGCCATAGCCTTGGCGAAGGCGGATCTGCTTCGGCGGGTTCCGCAGAAGATGTGAAGATGCCCCGCGCGGAAGTGCGGGGAGCTTCACCATGGAGGGAAAAAGGTTGATTGAACAGTACGACGATAGGATAATTCGATGCCCCAGGGTGGGCGGCGACGTCAATTTTTTGTACTGCCGTTCCGAGAACAACATGTTCCCCTGTGGATGGATAGTCGGTTGCTGGCAGAACAGGATAGATATCAATAGGTTTCTGGAAGACCATTTCTCCAATGAAGAGCTTGACCGAATATTTGCCCCCCCACGGCCTAAAGTTGAAAGCCTGGTGAACTTGATTGAACAGGCGAAAAAAAGGATAAAAGAAGAGTCATGATGCGGGATGAGATTTTTTTGGGAAACGGGGCCGTTGCCCTGGGTCTTATGGAGGGTGGCTGCCAGGTCATTACCTCTTATCCGGGCACGCCTAGTTCCGAAATTCTGCCTGAGGTGATCCGTCTGGTCAAATCGGAAGGCCTTAATACATACGTGGAATGGTCAACCAATGAGAAGGTGGCCCTTGATAACGCATATGCTGCAGCAATTTCCGGGAAGAGGGCGGCGTGCTGCATGAAACAGGTTGGGCTGAACGTGGCCGCGGATTCACTCATGAGCGCTGCCTATATTGGCACGACAGGGGCCCTCGTCATCGTTTCCTGTGACGATCCCGGTCCCCATTCCTCGCAGACCGAGCAAGACACCCGTTTCATGGCCCGGCTGGCAAAGGTCCCCGTGTTTGACCCATCCAACCCTCAAGAGGCCCGTGAAATGGCCAAGCTGGCCATGGATATTTCGGAGGAATTCAGGATCCCAGTCATATTGAGACCGGCTATCCGCGTGTGTCATGCCCGACAAAATCTTTCATGGGGTTCCCTTAAAAACAATGATAAAAAGGCATCCTTTGAAAAAAATCCCGGCAGGTGGGCGGCAACACCCCGGTTCCGTTTCATCCTCCACGGGGAGTTAAACGAAAAATTAAGAAAAATTGCACGCAGATTCGAAAAATTAACTGCATATAACTTCCATGATCTTAAGCCCGGGAAAAAGTGTCCGCTAGGCATCATTGCTGGAGGCGTCCCTTACTCTGTTGTGAGCGATATCCTGTCCGAAGGAGACAGAAAAGACATCCCCGTGCTCAAGATCGGTACTCCGTATCCTTTTCCCGAAGGCCTGGCCCTCGAGTTCATGGCAGCATGCAAAAAGGTGATTGTTATTGAGGAAACCGATACGGTGATCGAATATTTTTTGAGAGACAGGGAAAAGGTCCTGGGTCGTCTCTCAGGCCATGTGCCTTCTGAAGGTGAATTGGTGCCGCAGGTCATTTACGGGCTGGTCAGTAACGTGCTCAAAGAACTCGATTTGAAACCTCTTACGGGCGGTGGAGACAAGGAGGCATTTGAACTGGTAAGAGGCCTGGACCTGCCGGTGCGCAGGCCCACCCTCTGCCCGGGTTGTCCGCACAGGGCCTCTTTTTTTGCCATCCGCAAGGGCAGGCCAAAGGCAATCTTTACCTCTGATATCGGCTGTTACACCCTGGGCCTTAATCTGGGTGGTGTTGATACCTGTCTGGACATGGGTGCCTCCATAACCATGGCATCCGGTTTTTACCACGCCTTTACCCAGGATCAGGTTGAACAGCCTATTGTGGCTACCATAGGGGATTCCACCTTTTTCCATTCCGGAACCGCGGGGTTGTTAAATGCGGTATACAACGACGCACGTTTTATCCTGGTGATTCTGGATAATGCGATTACGGCCATGACCGGGATGCAGCCGACCCCGGGCTTGGGTATCAGGGCGGACGGAACCAAAGGTAAGGCGATTACACTGGAAAGGGCGGTTGCCGGCTGCGGCGTTGACTTCATAGAGGTGGTTGATCCCTATGACATAAAGGCCATGTCAGGGATGTTGAAAAAGGCTACCAAATACGTGAAGGATCCGGCAGGAGGCATTGCAGTCATTATCGCTCGTCATCCCTGTGTAATTGCATACAGGAAGGAGGCAATTCCCGAGCCAAAAAAGGTGATGGTGACGGAAGATTGTGTGGAATGTAATTTCTGCCTTGACCGGTTTGAGTGCCCGGCCCTGTATAAGGACGAGGAACTGGGAAGGACCGCTGTAAATCAGGCCCTCTGTGTTCAATGTGGAGTTTGTTTGCAGGTCTGTCCAAAGGGTGCGATCGTTGAGGCATGACTTTAAGAAGGTTACAGGTCGTTATAATTTGGATTGCTTCGTCGCTATCGCTCCTCGCAATGACATTGAGATGCTGGTCTTGTCATTGCGAGCAAAGCGAAGCAATCTCAAAAAAGGAAATTCCTAAGCAATCAAGTTACGAGTTATGAGGCAGGATGTTTTGAGGCTTTTAACCCGCAACACGCAACGCGGAACACGCAACAGGTAAGAGAAAAAAATCCATGGGTACTGTCAATATTGTTTTAGGCGGATTAGGCGGCCAGGGAATTTTGTTCATGACCAAGGTGCTGGCTCAGGCTGCACTGGAAAAGGGGTTAAAGACCATGGGGGCGGAGACCCATGGCATGGCCCAGAGGGGAGGTTCGGTCATTTCCCACCTCAGGCTCGGGGATGTGAAAAGCAGCCTTGTAAGGACAGGTTCGGCCCATTATCTGCTGGCCCTGGAAGAAAACGAGGCCTATCGCAATATCCCCTTTCTTGTCAGGGGCGGGAGCATATATGCCAATGCAAAAACAGAACGTTTCCCCAGGCCTGAAGTGAAATCTTTCCTGGACAAAATGGGAATTATATACCGCTCCGTACCGGCCGAGGAGATAGCCATGAACCTGGGGGCGCCCATGTCTTCCAACTTAGCCCTGCTGGGTTTTTTCTCCGCCTTCCGAGAAGGCCCGATTACCCATGAAGAGCTCCGGAATACAATAGATCGAGTGAGTCCGGATCGCTTTAAGGAGATGAATTTTAAGGTTTTTGATGCCGGTTTTAAAGAGGGAACAAAAGAAAGGTCATAAGACAGGCAAGCCATGATCCGGGCCGGGGAAAGCGTAGCTGGAATTGTCCTTGCCGCAGGGGAGTCAACCCGAATGGGCAGGCCAAAGCAATTGCTTCAAGCCGGAGGAGAAACTCTCCTCGAGGGCATAATCAATGAAGCGCTGAGGTCTGATCTGGATGAGGTAATCCTGGTTTTGGGCCATAAGTATGAAGAGATTCGAGCAACACTGGGACAAGTGCTTCAGCACCCTAACCTTAAGGTTATCGAGAACAGGAAGTTCAAGAAGGGCATAAGTTCTTCCATTATAGCCGGGTTGTCAGAGGTAGAAGATAATCATGATCACGTAATGATTCTTTTGGCGGATATGCCTTACATAGATGCCAATCTGATTGATCTTTTACTCCGGCGGTATATTGATTCCCGTCTGCCCTTAGGGGCCATCAAGTTGAAAGCGAAACGAACACATCCTGTTATATTCAGCCGTAAATTGTTTCACGAACTCCACAATTTAAAAGGGGATATGGGGGCAAGAAACCTCTTTGAAAAATACGCCGACCAGGTCTGTCTTGTGGAGCCCGAAGGGTTTTACGACGACAGTGACATCGACACGCCGGAGGATCATACAAAATATAAGAAAATCCTTGAAAGGAAATGAATGCTGCAGATGTCTTCGTCTTTTACCATTCATCCTCAAGAACCGGAATATTCATTGCCCTGAGCACTTCGTTGAGCTGTTTACCGGTAATTGCTCCCTCATCCAGTAATATTGCACCGATTGGTCTGTGGTACTTTAACTCAATATCTTCCGTTATTTGGACCTTCATTGCCTCAAGAAGCTCAACTGCTGTGATAAATCCTTTCTCTATAGCTACAGCTCCGAAGCGTTTTTGTTCTTTCTTCATACTACCTCCATTCTATTTTGTTGCAAGCCAACTGAATCTAATTCAATGATGTTTCCATATCCGTCTTTAAAGGTTCTTTCCAGAAGTACGATTTTTTTGAGTCCGGATATCAGTGATATCTTCTAGTGCTTGCTGAGGAAGGCTTCAATGTTTTTTTTAGGTCTTTTGCCGAACTAGCTGCGCCTTTCGACAAGCTTACACCAGAGCGATTATCCACCCTGCGATCTCGCCGTCTATCCTTAAGGCTGATACATTTATTTCAATTTCTCTCGATTGGGTGGTTACAGAGACAATACTCTTTCTTAATTCCTGCTGGACAATGACTTTTTTTAAGGAACCAACTATCTTGGCTTTTTCATCTTTTGGAAAGATGTCCGTAATTGGATGATTTAACAACTCGTTAAGGGATTTTTTCATCATATCAAGGGCCATAGGATTAGCACTAAGTATCTTAGCATCTTTGTCAACGACGATGATTCCTATTCCTATACTCTCTATGATTGCAAGCTTATAATTCAGTAGGCCAATCAATTCCTTAGTAGCTTCCCTTGGGTACAGGCCCTCTGGTTCCAGGACATTGCTGTCAGGTGTAGACCCGAGCGGATCATTTTCTATCTTGTCAAGAAAGCGGTTAATCTCAGCCTTCATTTTTTCCATAGGGGCTTTGGCAATATAATAATCAGCACCCAAGTTCTTGATGTTGTCCAACTGCTCTATTAATGATCCTGACATTGCTATAATAGGGAAATGACGCTCAGGGAATTTAACGTCAGTATATTCAATGACCTGTCTTCCATCTATTTTGGGCATTATTATATCCAGAAAAA
>CAZUHR010000069.1:0-12080 GCA_964620335.1 uncultured Desulfobacteraceae bacterium | reverse complement strand
CGATCCTGTTGAGGCATTAGAGCTGTTTCGCTCCAAGCCTGATCGGTTTGATCTGATTATCACGGATATGACCATGCCCAAACTAAGAGGGGATAAGCTAGCAAAGGAGATGATGGGGGTTCGCCCTGATATTCCGGTAATTCTCTGCACTGGTTATAGCGAACGCATCTCAGATGATGAGGCTAAAGAGATAGGTATCAAGGAATATGCTATGAAACCTCTTATCAAGAAAGACCTGGCAAAGCTAGTCCGGAAAGTTCTGGATGAACGAGTATTTTTAGGAAATGGTGAACATATTCTGTTTGTTGATAATAACGAAGTAC
Organism: uncultured Desulfobacteraceae bacterium; assembly: GCA_964620335.1. Lineage (GTDB taxonomy): Bacteria > Desulfobacterota > DSM-4660 > Desulfatiglandales > Desulfatiglandaceae > JAFDHL01. The sequence goes on along the minus strand of CAZUHR010000069.1, from coordinate 11,757 downwards.
TATTAAAAACATATGTCAGGGCATTAACTGAGTTGGGCTACCATATTTCTCCCTTTAATAACCCTTTAAGAGCACAGGAAGCATTTGAAGATAAACCTGACCAATTTGATTTGGTAATTACTGATTTGCGTATGACGGAGATGTCGGGGTTTGAACTGGCAGAAGAAATACTGAAAATCCGATCTGATATGCCTGTAGTCCTAATTTCGGGTTATGATGAAAAGATCATCGAAGACGAAGCTAAAAAGATTGGAATCACGGCATTTGCTAATAAAGCGCTGAGTATAAAAGAACTATCCAAAATTATTTATGAAGCAATAAAAAAGTAAAAGCTATTTCAACAATATATTATCGAAAGTTGAATATTCTGAAGCGGATATATTTCAGGATACCGAGAATATACGTCAATGAAAATCTTATAAAAAAATAATTTCTAAAGATGCAAGTAAGCGTAACTCTGACCAAATACGAATTTGATTTATATTGTGTTACTTCCGTAAAAGTAATATGATATAAACATTATCCTCAAGCCTCACCTGTGGATAGGGGCGTGGCTGTTCACACCAAATACCTTCCAGCAACCTTTTATCGAACCTTCTCTCAAGCTGAATCATTTAAGTTGAGTTCGTAAAAGATACCGACCGAAATCGAAATCTGAAATTGTCAGTAAAAAGCGCAATGATAATGCAAGAATGGTTGACTATAAATGCCCAATCAGGATTTCATATTAATTTGGGAAATCTATACTTCAGACGAGGTGAAGATTACAACATCAAATAGAAAGGAAATCTATCTATTTAGAAGGCAGAACTAGGCAGGAAGCTGAATTTTGAATCCGTCAAATTTTGAGATGATTCCATTGCATATCACAGTTATTCTTATGAATGAAGTAACTCTACAATATCTATAACTTGTGATATCTGCCGATAGGTAAGGTATCTGAAGTTTATACTTTGATAATAGAATTCCGACTATGCTTTATAATTTTTCAATTTTAGGGGCGCCGGTCTTCCGTTGCCAAGTGTGCTTTGATGCTCGCTGTGGAGTAATTCCAGGTAGGTCTTTTCCAGTTTGCGCATCTTTTTGAGAATATCGTTGGCATGGACAATTGAGATCTCGGCGGCCAATTCCGGATCATGCGCTTCGATCGCGGCAAAAATATCTTTGTGGTCCTTGTCATTATGGATCATCTGATTCACAGGCTTAATTGTCCTGACGAAATATTCGGTGAAATCCATAATGCTGTCCATCATGATGGAATAGATAGGATTTCCGCAGGCCCCGCCGAGTAGTCGATGGAAATCGCCATTCATCGTGACCCTTTTATCGATATTTTCCGTCCGATCATACTCCAGAAGGAGATTTCTGATCTTTGTGAGATTCTCACCAGTGGCATTCTCTGCAACTAACCGAATGATTTCAGGCTCCAAAAACAGCCTTACTTGGGCTAAATGATCTACTGTTAATCTTCTAAGCATGATCAGATCACTCAACATCTCACCAAAAGTTAACTTGTTTAGATCCTGGACAAAGGATCCACCCTTGATACCGCGACGGACTTCAAGAAAGCCGCGGGACTGCAATGATTTAATTGATTCCCTGATTACCGGTCGACTGACCCCCATCTGGTTTGCCAGTTGGGTCTCACTGGGAAGGGGTTCTCCCTGACTGTAGTGTCCTGAGATAATAGCCTCTTTTAGTCTGCTCGTGACCTCTTCAACGAGGGAATTTGGACGTTTTATAGTGGCAAAAACAGGCAAAATTGATCCTTTCTTTTCATCTTAAAAAAATGTTTGACATACTAAATAACAAATTGTAATACATTTTACAATAAAAAAATCAGGGAAAAATTAGTGTTACCCTTAAACCAAAAGATTAAGGAGGGATGAGACGATGAAAAAATTATACTTAGCTATGTTGACCGCTCTGTTTCTATGTACGTTGATTGTGGCATCCTCGGCCTGGGCAAAAAACATTAGGTTTAATGTAATGTACTCCCCAAAGCATCCGCTGTGCACGGAGGCATTCAAACCCTGGGCCGAAAAAGTCTCCGCGGTAACCAATGGGCGTGTTGAGGTGACCATGTTTTACTCGAATGCCCTGTTTAAGCCCCAGCAGGCATATGATGCCGTCTCAACCCGCGTGGGGGATATGGGGCTTGTCCTGCCAACATACGAGCGCAATCGTTTCCTGGTCAGCGGCGTTATGGACCTGCCCATGGTTGGCGGGGAAAAGGCCAAGGTAAACAGTGAGGTGCTATGGCAGATGTATCAAACCTTCCCGGAAATTCAGAAGGACTACAGTGACGTTAAGGTGCTCTGGGCATATATGAATCCAGCATTCCAGCTGCACTTTTCCAAGAAGGAGGTGCGCAATTTAAAGGATCTCAAGGACACGGTAGTCGCCGCCGGGGGCGCAGTCAATGCGCGTATCATGAAGTATCTGGGTGCGTCAGTAGAGACCATCCCCATGGTCGAAGTTTATCTTGCTATGCAAAAGGGGGTTGTTGAGGGCTGTTTTTTGCCCTATGCCCCGCTTCGCTCACAAAAAATCGCAGATCTGCTCCATACCCACACAAATGCAAATCTTATGGCCGCCGCCTTTTTTGTTGTAATCAATAAGGACGTATGGGCAGAGATATCCCCTGAAGACCAAAAAGCGATAGAGAAGATAAGCGGGATTGAAGGCGCCAGACTCGTCGGCTCTGTCTTTGACAATGGTCAGATAAAAGACACAGAGTGGATGGCCAAAAAGGGCGACAAGTTTTTTACACTTGATCCTGCCGAGAGGGAGGAATGGGCCAAGAGAATCCTGCCCATCCGGGATGAATGGGTCAAGGATGTGAAAGCAAAAGGTGTGAATGGGGAACCAATTTTGGAAAAGGCCCTTAAGCTTATGTCCGAAAAAAGCGAGTAGATTTTCCAGGACGTCCCGCCCTTTTCTGGATTTAGACCTTTAGAGTAGGGGTTAGATATGTGGATGGACAAAGGTGCCGATTTCATTGATAAGAGGGTAGAACTCTTCGCAAGATACATCAATGCTGTAGGTGCCTGCACTGCACTGACCATGGTCATCCTTGTTACGGCGCATGTTCTGAGCCGTGCGCTTTTTAAAAAGCCGCTCATGGGCACGGTTGAATTAGAAGAACTGATGATTGTTATTCTGGTTTTTCTGGGAATGGCCTATACTCAGGTCCAGGGAAAGCACATCTCTGTGGATTTTCTGACCTCACATCTGTCTGAAAGGACTCAAAACATCCTCTCCGTCGCTACCTCACTGCTGAGCTTGCTCCTTTTTTTTGCCCTTTCCTGGCAGAGCATCCTCTTATCCTTGATATACCTGAACAAGGGGAACGCCACATTCAATCTAAGTATTCCACTCTTCTGGGTCATATGGATTATTGCGCTGGGCTTCTTCCTGTGTGGGGTCATCTCACTGAAGCACATCTTTCAAGCTGCTTCAGAGACCATCAGGCACGGAGACGCCTCCCAGGTCGTTGCCGTAACTATCGTTACATTACTATTTGGAACAATCCCCTTCTGGTCTGGGCTGATTGGGCTGGAGTATAATCTGAAAACCGTGCAGATCATTGGGCTTGTCATGCTTCTGATTCTCCTGTTCTCCGGGATGCTCATCGGTGCGGTTCTAGCGGTTCTGGGATTTCTGGGAATGGCTGTTCTATTTGGCCCCGGCGCGGGATTTGGACTCTTTAAAACCGTACCGTTTTCCACGACAGCCTCATATTCTCTCTGTGTAATCCCTTTTTTTATCCTCATGGGAGAGACCTGTTACCATGCCGGTCTGAGTGAAAAACTTTATAGGGTCGCCTATAGATGGGTGGGTCAGTTCAGAGGCGGGCTCTCCATGGCAACGGTTCTGGCATGCGGAGCCTTCTCAGCGGTCAGTGGCTCTTCCCTTGCTACGGCAGCCACTATGGGGACAGTGTCGCTACCAGAGATGAAGCGATACAATTATGCCGAGACCCTGGCCACAGGATCCATTGCAGCGGGCGGCACTATCGGTATCCTGATTCCTCCCAGTGTCATCCTTATCATCTATGGCATCCTGGTAGAGGTCTCCATTGCAGAACTCTTTTTTGCCGGCATTATCCCGGGCCTTATTTCACTCCTCTATTATGTCATTACGATCCATATATGGACACGCATTAATCCTGATGTGGGACCCCCAGGACCAAAGACCCCATTTGCGGACAAGGTACGTTCGCTGAAAGATACATGGGAAGTTCTTTCTCTTTTCCTCTTGATCATGGGCGGGATCTACGGCGGACTCTTTACGCCGACAGAAGCCGGTGCTATAGGTGCATCCGGCGCCCTTCTGTTCGGGCTGATAAGGAGGAGACTGACCTGGAAAAATCTATATGATTCTCTTCTGTCGACAGGACGAACAACCTCTATGGTCTTCCTTGTGGTGATTGGAACAGCTATCTATGGATATTTTCTCACATCTACCCAGCTGCCTATGGAGCTTGCGGACTACGTGGTAGGTCTGGAGGTCCATCCTTTTATTATCGTCATGGCCATTATCATGGTCTGCTTTGCCCTTGGTTGCGTGATGGGGACCCTCCCGCTGGTCTTCATTACTGTTCCCATATTCGCGCCGGTCATGGAAACACTGGGCTACGACCTCATCTGGTTTGGGGTCATTGTGGTTGTGGTTTCTGAGATCGGACTTATTACTCCGCCTGTGGGCATGAATGTCTTTATCATGAAAGGTGTGGCAGGGGATGTTCCGTTGGGCACCATTTTTAGGGGGATATTCCCTTTCCTGATTGCCGACTTTGCCAGGCTCATAACGCTTGTTTCCTTCCCGGCACTGTCACTGTTTCTGCCGCAGTTGCTGAGATAGAAAGGAATGAAAAGATGGAGGCATCACATTGAGAATATATTGATCCACAAAATGCTCAGAAAATTAATCAGTGTATTCTGACTTTCGCATTACTTCATGAATTCCACCTGCCCGCCGTCAGGTGGGCGGGTTTATCCAGATTAGGAGATTACTATGGCTTACCCAAGCGTCTACCCCACGGGAACGACAATTTTCAATCCCGATAAGTGTTGGAATGGTTACACTATCTTCCAGGCTAGGGAAATTGGCGGTTTGCTGATCGACATGAATGGCGTTGAAGTCCAGCTTTGGAAAGGCGTTCACGGATTCCCCAACAAGCTTCTACCGGGCGGCTATCTAATGGGTAGCTCCGGCGATAGAAACGTGGCTTACGGAATACAGGACTATATCGACCTTGTCCAAATAGATTGGGATGGAAACATTGTATGGAAATTCAATCAATATGAATTTATCGAGGATCCGGGTGAGGAGCCCCAATGGATGGCCAGGATGCATCATGATTACCAGAGAGAGGGCAACCCGGTGGGATACTATGTCCCGGGCATGGACCCAATGGTGGACAGCGGAAACACACTGATCCTCAGTCATAAAAATCTATGGAACCCCAAGATCTGTGATAAGCTACTCTTAGATGATACCATCATTGAAGTGACATGGGACGGTAAGCTCGTCTGGGAATGGATATGCAGTGATCATTTTGATGAGATGGAATTCAGTGAAGAGGCAAGGAACATCTTGTGCCGCAATCCCAACTGGAGGCCTGCGGGAGGAGGCATGGGAGATTGGATGCATATGAATTGCATGTCACTGCTTGGACCGAACAGGTGGTACGATGCGGGAGATGAACGTTTTCATCCAGATAACATCATCTGGTGCGGCAGAGAGACCAACATTACGGCCATTATAGATAAGAAGACGGGGAGGCTCATATGGAAGATCGGTCCAGATTATGACAGGACACCGGAGCTTCGCGAGTTGGGCTGGTTCATCGGGCAGCATCATGCACACATGATCCCCAGAGGTCTTCCTGGCGAGGGGAATATCTTAATATTTGATAATGGCGGATGGGCCGGGTATGGGGCACCCAACCCAGGATCACCCATGGGAATCAAGAATGCCTTACGAGACTACTCCCGGGTCTTGGAGTTTGATCCCACAACGCTCAAAATTATCTGGCAATATACTCCCCAGGAAGCCGGGTTCATGCATCCTGTGGACAGCAACCGTTTTTATAGCCCCTTTATCAGCTCCGCCCAGCGTCTGCCCAATGGAAACACCCTAATCACTGAAGGATCAGACGGTCGAATTTTGGAAGTAACAGTGGATCATGAGATCGTGTGGGAATACATCAGTCCATTTTGGGGTAAGTTGTTCAATGTCAATATGGTCTACCGGGCCTACCGGGTTCCCTACGAATGGGTGCCGCAGCTGGATCCGCCTGAAGAAATAGCAATAGAAAGGATAGATGTAACTACCTTTAGGGTCCCGGGCGCAGCTGAACCTGGCCCCCAAAGAATGACAATCGTAGATGGGGTTTTACCCTATCAGGGGCCCTCAGCCTTGTGTGTAGTGCCTGACGCGGAGGAGGATAAATAGATGGCACATACCGTTGCCTTTGAAACATCGCCAGGAGAGGTCTGGTCAGATTTTGCCGTAAATTCAAGAATAATTATCCGAACATGAAGAATACTTGGGCTGGAATTTTTGATGAATACCAGAAATATATGTCAACATAAATCTGGAAAAAAATACTTTCTAAAAATGCAAGTAGCCTGGAAAATCGGCAGATTCAACAATGCTGGTATTATTAATTCCTGGTCTGGGGAATCCCCCCGGTGCTTATAATGAAAATTCCAAAACATTAAGCAAGATGATCCCAGAAAGGGACAGTAAAAATGGTGGCAGGCAAATAATAAACCCCTTTCTTATGGAATATGCAGTCGAACAGGTGTTGATTTTCTATCTTGCAGATAAAAGAGCAATAAATCGCCGATCCCCTTTATTTCCATCAGGTGAAGCTTTGAAAGAATGGAGTTAGAAGGGTCTCTTTTCTACTTTTATCCTGCCGCACCGTCATCCAGATCAGTATCTTCCAGGCCAACAAAAGTCATGTAATCCATATCTGTTTCAATGGCACATAAATCTTCATCATCTAACTCGCCCGTAGCTTCCCAGTAAATATCCTTCTTCATTTTTGAAGGGTTATGAGATCTTTGGGCTATACTTCCTTTAGGGCCAAATTTTTCCAATTCGCGCTGGCAGGGAACACACCGAATCGCATCGGGCACTATCAGCAAACGCTCAACCGGAATTTGCTTGCCGCAATCTTCGCAGATGCCAAATTGTTGATCCTTCAGTACCCTCCGAATGAGTATATCTATCCTCTGCAATTCTCTGGTTTTTCTTTCCATGAGGCTGTAGTGCTTTTGAAGCGAAATCTCTCGCTCAGCATGATCGCCCTCTTCTATGAAATCATCGGATGATTGCAGGTTCCGGTATTCCTTTTGCCTTTCCATCAAATTACCGAATGCTCTTTCAACTTCCTCTTTCTTGGACATCAGCTCATTTAGAAACCTTGAGCTAAAATCCTTATTTTTCCAAGGAGTAACTTTTTTCATTGCTTTATCCTCGGTTTTCGGGTCATCCGTCACCCTTTTTTTGTCTGTCTTTTATGCCCGGCTTTTTCCTTTGGATTTACCATATCTCATGGAGGTTTTGGGATTACTCAAAAACCCTTCATCCCTTTACGACGCCTCTTTTCCGCTTTAGCCTGCTTTTTCTTTCTTCGGATGCTCGGTTTGTCGTAAAAACGCCTTTCCTTCATGTCCGCAAAAAAGCCTTCCTGACTCAGTTTTCTTTTAAGATCTTTTATGGCTTTTTCTAATTGATTATTGTGGACAATGACCTGCATATCTCATCTACCTCATATGAAATGACCCGCCATAAACCTCCGCCTGGAGAAGAAAACGCATGATTTTATCATGAGGAACGGTTCTCAGTTTACAGCTTCTTTTAAAGCCTTTCCGGGAACGAATTTGGGTACATTTTTGGCCTCAATCATGATCTCTTCGCCTGTCTGGGGATTCCTTGCCTTCCTGGCTTTTCTTCTAGTAACTTTAAAAGTACCAAAGCCGGACACTGAAACAGTTTCTTCCTTCTTCAAAGCCGCTTCTATGGATTCAAATATACAATCCACAGCGGCCTGTGCCTTTCTCTTGGTGCCAACGATTTTGGCGACCTCACCAATGAGATCCTTTTTGTTCATGGAGAGCCCTCCTTTTTCGCAAAATAGAAAAGCTGGCAAGCAATAATTGAATATTGATCCCATTGCAAGAAAAAAATACATCCGATTTCTTTTTTTTGAAAAAATATTATTTTTTATAAGAATACTAAGGTGTCGTGCTATCTTAAGGGTCTGGAGCCCGGCCTGATGGGAAGCCGTGTCTGAAAGGTTTAATCAGGGCGACGTCCGCAATTGATAAATGGCGAATTGTCGCGGAATGGATTACAAAAGCTATTGCTTGTTTGGCTATTTTTCTGTTAGTCTGCCAAAGGTGATCGGGGCCTGGAGAGCCAAAGATCTCTTGTCAATGAACCGGACTTTCGGTCTGATATCTCACGATTCTTGGAGGGTATAAAAACAAATCGAATGGATAAGATAATACCTCAGAAAATGTTCTTCACCAAAGGCGTTGGACACCATCGAAACAAGCTGCAAAGCTTTGAACTTGCCCTGAGAAACGCGGGCATAGAAAAGACAAACCTGGTTTACGTATCCAGCATTTTTCCTCCCGAATGCAGAATCATATCAAGGGAGACCGGTACAAAAAATTTGAAACCAGGGCAGATTACCTTTGTGGTTTTGGCAAGAGAAAGCACTGATGAACCTAACCGCCTGGTTTCCGCCGCTATTGGTCTGGCCAGGCCGAAAAACAAAGAACAGTATGGATATATAAGTGAGCACCATGCTTTTGGCGAAACAAAGAAAAAGTCCGCCGATTTTGCGGAAGACCTTGCCGCTACAATGCTGGCATCCACATTAGGGATTGAGCTTGATCCGGACGTCGCCTGGGATGAACGAAAACAGGGATACAAAGTGGGCAAACGCATCTTTGTGACCAGAAGCACTGCCCAGTCAGCAAGGGGTCACAAATCCGGGCTTTGGACGACGGTTATCGCCGCCGCGGTAATGCTTTTATCGTAAACCTTTATCGGGCCGTTTCAGCGGGATTTTACCTATCATATGTGTTTAGCTCATTATACTTTTGGGGTAATATTATTATGATTTCCAAGTCTATGTTCGAAGGCTATCCCGATATAATTCCCCCGTCTTTTTCAAAACGAATGACAATTACCGATCTTGTAGACGCTATGGGGAAGACCTGTTTCGAGGCCAGGAATGTCTTCAGAGGCGCTCGCTTGTTTAGAAAAATGATTGACGACCAATTCACTATCTGGCTTGGAATTGCTGGAGCCGGTATAGCAGGAGGGATGGGAGGAATTGTAGTTTCACTGCTCGAGGCTGGTTTTATTGACGTTATCTGTTCAACAGGGGCACAGGTATATCATGATCTTCATTTCGCCTTTGGTCTTCCCGTTAAAGCCATTTCGCCGAGCGCCGATGATAATGAACTCAAGCGCAGAGGAGATACGCGGATTTATGACATTTGCATACGCGAAAAGGAAACGCTCGAAGCACAGGACAAGATAATAAGAGATTTCGTAAAAGAGTACCATGCGGACAGGCTCTCGGGAAAACCGCTGAGTAGCTGGGAATTTAATCTCCACCTTGGAGCCTGGGTTTTAAAAAACAGCAAACACCCTGAGAGGAGTTTTGTGGCGCAGGCGGCTAAGCTGGGGGTTCCTGTTTTTTGGGACTCCATGACTAATCACTCTATTTCACTAAACTTGATAATGACAGATCGTGATGGCTTCCCCGTAAGTTTTTCCGCACAGAAAGACATTTTTGATTCAGCGGCCATTGCCTATGGTTCAAGACAAACAGGCTTCGTTGAGTTGGGCGGAGGTGGGCCCAAGAACTTCATCCAGCAAACTGGCCCCACGATTGGGCAAATTCTCCAGATTGAATACGAGGGTGCAGAAAAGGGCCTGCAGATAAGCACCGCGTCAGAGAGGGAGGGAAGCTTATCAGGCTGCACTTTTGGAGAGGCCGTAACGTGGGGAAAATACCATTCGAACGATGAGGAAAAACTCGTTCAAATTTGGGGGGAATATAGCATAATTTTCCCTCTGCTTGCCGCATATGTGCTTGAAAATTGCCAGAAACACCAACCGCGAAATACCATTTCTCAAATCCCATTTTATGTCGAAACCCTTGAAAAACTACTATGAAATCAAATTCAAAACAGTTCCTTAATCTCGACCCTTTATTCTGCAGAAAAGAATCTGCCGCTGTTGTAATACTTCCGGTTCCTTACGAAGGGGGCACATCATATGGCAAGGGCACGGCCAGAGCCCCGTTTTCGGTTATTGAAGCATCTCATTTCCTTGAACTTTTTGATGAAGAGCTCAAGGCCGAGCCCTTCCGCATGGGAATTATGACTGCTCTTCCGCCGGAGTTGCCTGATAACCCATCGGAAGTGCAGGACGCGATTTATAGAAGCTGTAAGACTTTTCTCGAAATGGGTAAGTACGTGGTCCTATTGGGGGGCGATCACTCAATTAGTCTAGGCTATTACAAGGCCCTTCTTGAGTTTCACGGACGCATTTCGGTTATCCAGTTCGATGCTCATGCCGACTTGAGAGAATCTTATAAAGGCAGTCTTTTTAGTCACGCTTGTGTCATGGCGCGGCTAAGGGAATTAACCAGTGACACACTGCAAATAGGAATCCGAAGCATGTCCATAAAAGAGGCTAAAAGGATAGAACATGAAAACCTTAATGTTTTCACAATGCCCGAATGCCGAGATAAACACAATGAGTTGCTCTCAGCTATTGAAAGCATTCCGGATCCGATATTCGTCACATTTGATCTGGATGTATTTGATTGGAGTGTTATTCGATGCACAGGGACACCCGAGCCGGGAGGCTTTACCTGGTATGAAGGCCTAAATCTGATTAACTATGTGTTCTATAAAAAGAATGTGGTGGGATTTGACGTAGTGGAGCTTTCATACGAAGAAAATGATAGGAATTCACCATTCGCAGCTGCAAAATTGATCTACAAAATGTTGGGTTTTAAGCTAGCTTCAAAGATTGGTAACGAATTGAATGAATGGCCTAATCTCCCTATCGGACCAATATTTGATCAACTGTAAAGCGTATATCCTTCCCTTCCTCACAGACAGGTTTCCATAATAGCCCAATCTTTTATTCGTAATTTATGCGGTCGAAGAAAGAACATCACGGGTTTACCCGTGGATGAATGAGCCGGGCAGTGGTATAATTAGTCCGACTATACCACTACTGTCCGATGGAGTCGTGGTAATGAATTTTAGGAATGGGAGCGGGATAATTCTATTGTACTTTTTTAATAGGTGAAACTGACGGCAACTTCTATAATTCACAATTTCATGATTTTTTCATGTTACGTTTGCCAGCACTAACGAAATCCATTGCGTCACAATTTTACAATCACGATAGAATCTCAGATCTCATAGTCCTGCAATTGTGCCTTCATCAGATTAGCCTCTTCAGATTCAACAATAGTCACCATATGCGTAACCCTGCCCACCCCAAAAAACTTTCCAAAAGATTATGTATAACGCATAAGTGTCTACTTCTTAAATTCTTCCCACTTATAATCTATCAATTCTGTCAAAACGCCATTCAGTTTTTTTGGATGTATGAAGGCAAACTCACAGTCACGAAAAGGCCTTGCAATTTCCCCGTTCGCAGCCGGAATAAAAGGATAATCTTTGGCCTTCAACT
>CAZUHR010000068.1:0-12107 GCA_964620335.1 uncultured Desulfobacteraceae bacterium | reverse complement strand
TCTTGGGGAAAACGAGGCTGCAGAAACCCTCCTTGAATCCATAAAAAGGGTTTTAGAATACGATCTTAGATCCATGGATGCCGGGAAGATGGGCTTCGGCACAAGCCAGGTGGGAGACCTGGTGGTCAGCTATATTTAATTATGATTGAGGGGACCCATGAAGAACCTGAAGGTAGCGGCAGTCTGCATGAATGCTCCGGAGGGCCGGATAGAAAAAAATCTTGAGCGGATTCAATCATTTGTTTTTGAGGCCGCCGCAAAAGGTGCTGACATGGTCTGTTTTCCAGAACTCTCCGTAACCGGTTATGTCCTGAAACATCCAGAAAAGATTTACAAAACCGTAGGACCGGAGAAGATCAAAGATCACTTGACAAATATTGCCCGGAAAGCGGGCGTTGTCCTCATTGCCGGTCTTATTGAGGTCTCTGCCGGGGAAAAACCATTTATCAGTCAGGTAGTTATAGGACCTAAAGGTTTAATTGGGCTTTACCGTAAAACCCACCTCTCCCCGGCAGAACAAGATTTCTACCAGGCGGGTCAAAAGATTGAGACCTTCTCTTACGGACATACCACCTTCGGGCTCCAGCTCTGCTATGAGGCCCACTTCCCTGAAATCAGTACCCTTACAGCCATAATGGGTGCCGATATCCTGTTTATGCCCCATGCTTCTCCAAGGGGAAACCCTATGGAAAAACTGGAAAGCTGGCTGAGGCATCTTACGGCCAGGGCGTTTGATAACGGCGTTTTCTTGGTGGCATGCAATCAGGTAGGAAGAACCGGCGAGGGTTTTTCCTTTCCTGGAGTTGCACTTGTCTTAGGCCCGGACGGTAGAATCTTGGGCAGGTATAAAGGTGAGGAGGAAAAAATCCTTTTTGCAGAACTCAAAAATGATATGCTTCAGGACGTCAGACAACACAGGATGAAATACTTCCTTCCGTACAGAAGGCCCGATCTATACTGGAAACTTGTGCATAGCTGATTTGGGTAAACAGAATTTTGCCCCCCGCATCCTAAAAGCCGAACCAGATTCAACGAACTGCTAAACAAAGAAAAGGCGCAAAAGGGCCTTTCCTGCACCTCTTGCGCCGTGGATGACTCCCTAAATGGGCTTGCTGTTTAATACACAGTATTAGACGCAGCCTGTAGGTTTCGGCAGGCCTGCCATCTTACAAGCGCCTTTACCAGGTCCAGATGGAAACAATTCGTAAATGTATTTCAACTTAAAACCGGTAACCTTGGAGAGAATCCGGACCATCGGGGCGATACCGTTCTTCTTGTAATAATCCTGGAGCACTTTGATGACCTGCCAATGCTCATCAGTCAGTTCTTCAATCCCTTCAACCGTTTTTACGTGCCTAACCCAGGACTCATTCCAATTGTTGAAATCGTCAATGAAACCGTCTTCATCAACATTGAAGGTGTGCCCCTCGAATTCTACTGTTGGCATAATCTTAAACCTCCTTTTCTTAATTAAATATACCGATCCATTACTGGATATATTTGGTTTCCGTGGATAAAATTAAATACTGAAATCTAATTCAGTTTTTTCCTCTTGTCAATTGTTCTTTTTAAACTTCCCGAAAAATTCTGTCTTTTTTTCCTATAATCAATGGCTTTTCTTATAATACCCCGCGCCCACAAAGGATTTCCCGCTGCATGCACGTGAGTGTATGTAGCCAGGAGGTTATTTTTACAAATCCCATCCCGCTCTCCATCCACGCCGCAGCCCCTGTTCACCTTAAACGCAAAGGTTATATTTTCCTCACTGGTCAGCACCGCCTTTGAATAGTGGAATTCGTGGCCTTTTAAGGTTTCACCCTGTGAGTAATAAGGATTGGGTCCATTCACTTCCAGAATTGTGTACCCATGGCCTTGCGGTCTCTTCTGAAGAATGAATTTTACAGGAAGTATACCAACCATAGGATAGCTTTTGTCCTTCAGCACCAAACTTTCTCCGAGATACATAAATCCGCCACACTCCGCGTACACTGGCAGATCCCTTTCAACTTCCTCTTTTAGAGCATTTCGGAAGATCCGGTTATCCGACAAGGCCTGGGCCTGCGTCTCTGGAAAACCGCCTCCTATATATAATGCATCCAAATCCGGCAAATCATTGCTTGAAATAGCATTGATTTCAATTAGAACAGCACCAAGTCGTTCCAGCTGCCTCAAATTTTCCGGATAGTAAAACCAAAATGCCCTATCCCTGACAAAACCGATCCGAGGAGCCTCATTACCCATAACAACCTTTGATTTTTGATCCTGCTCTTGAGGTGCCTTCTCGAAACCTTCAACGTTGCTGGCTATTCTCCAGATCGCATCCAGTTGAAGGTTTTCCGCGACCACTTTCTTGGCCCATAAGATCGCCTTTTCAGCATGCTCTCTTTCCTGATGTGGAACAAGCCCCATGTGTCTTTCAGGAAAAATCCCATCTTCAAGCCTTGGAACTGCTCCAACCACAGGGATTCCGCAGTATTTTTCAATAGCATTTCTTATCAAATTCTCCTGCCTCGAACCCGCCACTCTGTTCAGAATAACCCCTCCAATATCCAAACCCGGGTCAAACGCCTGGCACCCTTTTATTACTGCCGCGATAGTACGTGTGGCCATGGTCACATCAGCAATAACAATTACCGGCGTCTTAAGCAGCTTGGCCAATTCCGCCGTGCTGGATCGGCCATCCAGGTCAAAACCGTCATAAAGGCCTCGATTTCCTTCGATAATGGAAATATCTGCCTGATCTGAATTTGACCAAAAGGATTCAATAATCTGTTTCTCGGTCATAAGAAAAGGATCCAGATTATGACATGACCTGTTCGCGGCAAAAGTCAACCACCCGGAGTCAATAAAATCAGGACCTTTCTTAAAGGCTGCAATTTGATAACCCATATCCCGCCAAGCGGAAACAAGACCGAGTGAAAAAATGGTCTTTCCAGCCCCCCCCCTCAATGCTGTAATTATGATTCGGCGTCGCAAAAAAGGCATTTTATTTAATGAGTAAACGGTGTATAAGCCAGTCGGATCCCTAGATTTTTTTTTGACGATTAGGAACATGGCCTTGAAAAATTGTCAATAAAAAAAGCAGAGTATTTTTTTGCGTTTTTTCATTGACAGTGCTCAACGGTTTTGATTATAAGTCAAACGTTAACTATTTGAAAAGAAAACTAATTCAAATATTCACAAATAGTTACCCAAAATGATTTACCCTGAGCCATATCAGCCATTGGTGACAGGAAAAACAAAATATAATCTCAGATAGATTAACGATCTTTTAAGAGAGGAGGTGAAGGCAACCATAAATTTTTTATTTGGATTTACTCCTTAAAAAAAAAATATAAATTAGTTAAGCAAAAGGAGGCATTGATAATGGCTTTTGAACCAAATGAACCACAAGAAGAAATAAAATACGAAGAGATGCGAATCTATTCCGATGAAGAGTTGCATAATTACACGGATGAAGACCTCAAAAACTTTAAGTGCAAACATGATATCCCTGATATGGATGAACTCGAAAAGGGTCCATGGCCGAGTTTTGTAGCAGATGCAAAGAGAGAAGCCGTTCATAGAAAGAAACTCGCCAAAGACCGAATGTTACTAGCCGCTGAAACGGTCGAAGATACATTGGGACAGCTTCAGGTTTCATTTGATGATGGTGAAACCCACTGGAAACACGGAGGAATTGTCGGCGTATTCGGATATGGCGGAGGTGTTATCGGCCGGTATTCCGATCTGCAGGAAAAATTTCCTGCTGTTGCCCATTTTCACACCCTGCGCGTCAACCAGCCGATGAGTAAATTTTATACCTCAGATTATTTGAGGACCATTTGTGATCTCTGGGAATATCGAGGCAGCGGTATGATGAACATGCACGGATCTACCGGTGACATCATACTTCTGGGGACAACTACCGAGCAATTAGAACCCGTCTTTTATCAGATGACACATGAAATGCAACAGGATCTGGGCGGCTCCGGCTCGAACCTGCGTTCCCCCTCCTGCTGTCTGGGCAAGGCTCGCTGTGAGTGGTCCTGCATTGATACGCAGGACATGTGCTATGAGTTGACACATTATTACCAGGATGAATTGCACCGCCCGGCCTTTCCATACAAATTCAAATTTAAGTTTGACGGATGCCCGAACGGATGCGTGGCCTCAATTGCCCGATCAGACATGTCCTTTATCGGAACCTGGAAGGACGATATCCGGATCGATCAGGATGCTGTCCAGGCATATATTGCCGGCGATATTGCACCCAATGCCGGTGCCCATGCAGGCAAAGACTGGGGTAAATTTGATATCGAAAAGGAAGTCATTAATCTCTGTCCTACAAAGTGCATGTGGATAGAAGACGGCAAATTAATGATCGATAATAAAGAATGTACGCGCTGCATGCACTGCATTAACGTCATGCCCCAGGCACTAAGACCAGGTACTGATACCGGGGTCACCATACTTTTCGGCGCAAAGGCCCCAATCCTCGAAGGTGCTCAAATGGCCGTTCTGACCGTTCCTTTTATGAAATGCGAGCCCCCTTATGAGAATATAAAGGATCTCGTGGATAAGGTCTGGGATTGGTGGATGGAAGAGGGCAAGAACCGAGAACGACTGGGCGAGCTGATCCAGCGCTGGGGGCTGCCGAAATTCCTTGAGGTTATAGACCTGCCGCCTATGCCGCAGATGGTGACAGAACCGAGGAGCAACCCCTATATCTTCTGGAAAGAGGAAGACGTACCAGGCGGATTTAAGAGAAAAATTGAAGACTACCGAGCCAAACACATGAGATAAGTACAGCAGAGGAGGTAAATATTATGGCATTATCTTTAGAACGATTTGGTGGATATAACCCGGACAAACCTATGGAAAACAGGCTTACGGATCTTGGTCCCAGGCATTTCTGGGCATTTTTTCCTCCGGTTATTCAGAACAATTACGGGAAGTGGAAATATCATGAAATCCTGGAGCCCGGCATTCTGGTTCACATATCGGAGACCGGAGACAAGGTTTTTACAGTTCGATGCGGTGGCTGCCGTTTCATGACAGTTGAGAACGTCCGGGAGATCTGTGATATTGCAGACAAGCACTGTGATGGTTATGTGCGATTCACAACGCGAAACAATATTGAATTTATGACAGACAGCCAGGACAAGATGAAGGCGCTTAAAAAGGACCTGATGAGCAGGAAACACATCTCCGGCAGTTATAAGTTCCCTATTGGAGGTACTGGTGCCGGGGTGACCAACATTGTCCACACCCAGGGATTTCTTCATTGTCATACACCGGCCACCGATGCCTCGTCCATGGTAAAAGCAATACTGGATGATCTCTTCGATTATTTTCAGGGCATGACACTACCCGCCCAGGTCAGGGTCTCTATGGCCTGTTGTCTGAATATGTGCGGGGCCGTGCACTGCTCGGACATCGCCCTTTTGGGTTATCACAGAAAACCACCGGTAATCGACCATGAGGTTATGGATGCCCTGTGCGAGATTCCGCTTGTTATTGCTGCATGTCCTACAGGCGCCATTTCTCCTGCCAAGACCGAGGATGGCAAAAAGACGATCAAGATCAAAGACGAGCGCTGCATGTTCTGCGGTAACTGCTATACCATGTGCATGGCCGTGCCTCTCTCGGATAAAGAAGGCGATGGTGTGACGATTCTGGCAGGCGGAAAAATATCAAACCGTATTTCACGGCCGAAATTTTCCAAGGTGGTCGTACCCTGGCTACCCAACAATTTCCCGAGGTTCCCTGAAGTCTGCAAAGACGTCAAAAAAATTGTTGAGGCCTATGCAGCCGGTGCCAACAAATACGAGAGAATCGGTGACTGGGCCGCAAGGATCGGATGGGAAAAATTCTTTGAGAAGTGCGATCTGCCCTTCACTGAGCACCTGATAGATGATTATCGACTGGCTTATGATACTTACAGAACCTCAACACAATTCAAGTATACTGAGGCAGCCTGGGAGGTCTCTAAGGCAGCGGGCGGTATTGATTAGGCAGTTGCCCAAGATCTCATAAAGGAGAACAAAAATGGAAGATATCAAAAAGGCCATTCTGGATTTTGCCGAAGGAAGTAAAAAGACCAAGTTCTACTTTAATGATATGGAGAAGGCGGTCCACAAGGTTTTGCCCGATGTCAAGACCAGGATGATAAAAAAGGCCGCGACTGCCCTAATCAATGAAGAACAACTTATCTATTTTTCTACCGGAAGCACTACAATGTACGGCCTCAAGGGCAGAGGGCAGACGGAAGATCATTAGAACCCTCGTGCCTGCGTGCTGCACATGTGCGCATTAGAGCTGTTATGTGACAATAATCGTGATTAGTTAACATGAGAGGTCGCTTTCCCTGGAGGATTGCGACCTCTCTTCATTTTGAGGGATATTATGAAAACGCCGCAAGGTGCCGAAGAATTTATTGCAGAACAAAAAAAAATGCTTTTAGAAAACCCGGAATGCGCCAATTCGAGCTATAATCTGGGTGTCGCCCTTATGCAACAGGGAAAGCTGGACGAGGCCATTGATGCCTTTAACGATGCCATTGAGAACAGCGGCAGGATGTTCGAGGGTTATGTCAATCTGGGTTACATCTATTTCAAAAAAGGTGATCTGGATATGGTCATTCAGGCCAACCTTAATGCCATAGGAATAGAACCAAGATACGCCAGGGGTTATGCGAATTTAGGATTTGCCTATCTCCAAATGCACAGAGCCGATGACGCAATCGATTCCCTGAATAAGGCCATCGAACTCAATCCCCAAATTGTTCAGGCCTGGAGTAACCTCATGAACGCCTATCTCCAAAAAGAGGATGTGGAAAAAGCCATTGAGGTGGGAGAAAGGCTGGTCAAAATGGCGCCCGATTTTGCGTTGGGCCATAACAATCTCGCCTTTGCCTATTACACCAAAGAAAATTTTCAGAAAGCGATTGAGCATCTGGACAAGGCCGTTTCTCTCGGATTTGATGCCCACCCTGATTTCCTGAAGAAACTTGAGGCCTATCGCAAAGCATGAACCCTACCCAATTGTTTCGCAGCTATGAACTGCTGGTCGATAAAGCGGACCAGGCATTCCAGGAAATGCAGCAAAGATACGGCGACTGTGTCAGGTGCGAACGCCACTGTTCCGATTGCTGCCATGCCGTGTTCGGCCTGTTTTTGATTGAGGCAGCGTATCTTAAGCAGAATTTCGATCAGCTTAGTAAAGAAAAGATAAAGAAGTCCTTTCTGAGATGCAATGAGGCGGACAAGGCTCTTAAGCGACTTGAAAAAATGCTCAAATCATATGAAAACGATCCGGACATGCAGGGCTATGCCATGGCAAGAGAGAGAATCCGGTGCCCCCTTCTGGACGATAATCTGGACTGTATCCTCCACCCCTTTCGCCCCATCACGTGCCGTGTCTACGGAATTCCCATAAAAATACAAGGAAAGGCCAGGGTCTGCGGGAAATCGGAGTTCAAAAAAGGCGTTACGTATCCCGCCTTTGACCTTGACGGTGTCTATCGAGATCTTTATGGACTATCTAAGGAATTTTTAAAACAATCCGGAATAAACGATCTTGAGAAGGCCTCCCTGTTGGTTTCAGTTTCAAAGACCATAAGCACGCCTTTCGAGATCCTCATAAACGAAAGTTTTGCATGACCTGATAAAGCTGGTTGACATGGCTTTTGAGGTGAGTCTTTATCACTGAAAAATCAACTGAATCTCCTTGGCAGTAAAAATCGAAAACTGAAAAAAAAAGCCTGCCAAGCTCTTCCCGGCTTAATGCCTTCAACAACATAAGCAGATCCATAGCCTTTCCGAGGTGGTATGAGCCATTCTCCTCCATAATGCGGAGTGCTTCAAAAAAACCCATTGTCACTGCCTCAACACAGGAATGCCCGGCCCATACCATGTCCCCCACACCATCCAACTTATCCAGTCTCATCTTAAGGGTCATGTGCAGGAAAAACCAAATAATGGCGACCATGGGGTTGATGTCCTTTTCTGATTCAAATACCATGCACGACTTATAATTCCTTGCTGTTGTGAGCCTTACATCGATGACGCCGTTTCTGCTTCTAACGACAAAATCTCCGGCCGCATGATGCCATGGAAACACCTCGCTGAAATTTTCCGTGTCATAGAAGAGGGTGAGAATCTTCGATGCCTGTCTGAATATCTCAAAGGCTTCCTCTTGTGATGCAAAACGATATCCGCATTCCTGGTCCCAAATGCGGATCTTCTGCCTTTGCCCGCTTTCATCTGAAGAGAAATGCCACTCGTGGTAACCTTCAAACCAATGGGCAATAAACATGGATAGGGTTTCCTTATGTATCCCGGCCCGGCACTTAACATCTCCTTTAAAATAAGGCTTCGGCAGATAGGGAAGGTTCCGTGTCCTGTCCAAAAAATTCAGCACCTCATATTCATGTGCCAGCAATGATCTGCCTTTTTCAGAGATAGCGGTACTCACAGCCAGTTTGCATGACTGATTATCCGTAAAGATCTCAACACTGGCAAGATGGTACAGGGCTCCATGCTTTTCACTCCTTATGAGCATCCTGTTAATCCTGGTGATATCCATGTCCTCACCCAACACAGGATTCAGGGCGATTCCATTATCCTCCAACATGAAACTCTTGATAGATTTGAAATAGTCACCCAAGGTTAGAAAAGGATGATTTTCTGAAGGTGTGATTTTAAAGGGTTTTGCAAGCTCATCTGGGCCGGCAGGGATGTCTCTTGTTGGAGCGGAGAAAAGAAATCTTACTATCATATTCAACGCGCACAAAATATTTTATTGCAGATTTCAAGCATTGAACTTCTCCAGCGCCTCTGATGCCACCTGTCCCACTGTCTTATTCTCCAATTCTCCATTCTCATAGATATGGATCTCACTATTTTCTTGCCGGAGCCTTTCCAAATCTTCACGTATCTCATGCGCGCCCAGGTTACCCAAAAGCCATGCGGTAAAACCACGTACTAAAGGATCAGGATCGTTGAGAAAGGGTATAAAATGAAATGTAGACTTGCGGAACAGGTCCGGCTTTACCTGGGAAATTCTTCCGATCACCTCAATGACCTGTGCGCGCCGTGTTTTATCGGGCAGGTATTGGTATAATTGAGGGACGTATCCCGCGAACATATCGGGCCTGTTCCTGATAATCTCTCCAATAGCCTCAAAGGCCCCCCATGTAAAAGCGGCTGTATCGGAAATGGAGTAAAACAGTCCCTGAAGGAGTTTCGAAATAGTCCCCGGATCACTTTTGCTAATCACGGCGGAAGCCTTTCCCAGGATCTCTGCCGCCCTTTTGCGGAACAGATCGTCACCTGAATAAAGAAGGCGTTGCAGATTTCTGATGAGCTTCCTGTCTTCCCCGGCCACGCTCAATATCTTATCAACCCGGAACTCTTTTACGTATTCCTCTATCTCTTTTTTTAGCAGGGACTTTTTGCCTGTACGGTTAATTTCGCGTTTAGATGCAAGCGAACTGGCTTTTTCGAGCCTCTTTTGAACGCCCTTCGATGTGACCTCCTGAACATCCTCATGCAATCTGATAAAGAAAAGGGCTCCGGATATTCGCCTGCCTTCATTGAATCCCCCGGGAACAATAAGATGGGTCATAAAATCATAGTTTTCGACTATTTCTTCCACGTAATCATCTCCGGGCAAAAGACCCCAAGCCAGGTCAGAATCCATGTTACACCCGAACACAAGGGCCTCGATCATGGCCGCTCCCAAATTATGACCGGTTTCATCACATGAGTACACGGCACCGCAGGAACATGACCCTACAGGCATTTCCCCCGGCATTCTGGTGCTCAATTCCTGGGGTCTCTCAATGAGATTTCCACAAAATGGGCAGGTGGGTCTTTTGAAAATCTCTCTATTCTGAAACTTGCTTTCAAACATAGGATATGTCTCGGGCAATTATTCCCTTCATATTAGTATTTCGTTTCATAAAAAACTTGACAAAGTCATTTCGAGGAGCAAAGCGACAAAGCAATCTCAAAAAAGTTTTCAATCTACAACACGAGATTGCTTCGCTAACGCTCGCAATGACAAGTTTTTGATGAAACGCTTTATTAAAGATCCAGGTCGAAACTGCATGCCTCCTCATCATATTCAAAATCAACAATATCAAAATCCCCACCCCTTGATTTGAAGCGGATAATCCAATTTTTATACTCTTCCCCGGCAAAATCACAACTGACTGTTCCGATCCTGGCATGCAAACCCCTGAGCCTTGGAACGATTTCTTCATCAAAAAGTTCGGCGATACTCGCCTTTTCATGGTCTTCGAGTTCGTATCGAACGGGGCTCTTGTCTTCCTTCTCATTCATTTTGAATAACCATTCACGGGAAAAAGAGGTGAAAAAGATAACCGGCCTGTTTCCCAAGAACCTCACTGCTTGCCCGGTTAGGTTCAAAGCACTTTGACAGGGTCATTCGCTTTAGCGATCTTTCAAACGGGTTGAGAGGGCTTTTGGCGAGCGGGTATCACTTTGCAGGTCCGGGTAAATCCAGTGTCATACATTGATTGGATGGTCCGCACGATTTTGAAGTCAGTTTGGGCTGTTTTCCTCCCGGTCCAACGCCCATGACATAGTTGGTCCTGCTGACCACACGTTCAAAGGATTGGGACTTACACGCGGGGCATATGATTTCCAGCTTTTCATCCGAATTGACAAGCAGTTTTTCAAACAGTTCGCCGCATTTAAGGCACCTAAATTCAAAAATTGGCATTGTCTTGCTCCCCATCTATGGAGTAAAATATTTGTAGAAATTATAGTAACCAAGAAGACTAAAGTCAAATAGGCATTCAAAATCCGAGATATCAAATGATCCTCTCTTTTCATCCCTGTTTTGATGCAGATTCACAGATTATCCTGGGAAGTCGCCCACTTAATTCAAATCATCTCAAATTAATCCGCAAGGCAGAAGCCATTATCCTTCCTCAGGCACTCCAAGCGGAATTTTATCGAGCCTGCACGGAGTCCGGGGCACTTTTATTTCCAAACTATGAAATGCGCTTCAGGTATCCCGGGAAAATAGGGCAGAGTCTCATGTTCAGGGATTTCGGCTTTCCGCATCCTGAAACCTTTCGCTGGAACAAGCTGGAAGATTTCAAGAAAAAACACCTTTCCACGGAAACATTTCCTCACAAAAAACCTTTTTTGATAAAAGATGACAGGACCCATGAGGCGGAAGGTGTATACCTTGTTAAGGACAAGCATTCCCTCTCAGAGGCATTGTTAGACCTGGAAGTCAAGAAGCGATCCGGTTCGTCGGGCTTTATCACCCAGGATTACGTTTCATCAAACGGAAATATTCTCAGAGCGGTCATTATCGGAAAAAAGATTATGACCTATTGGAAGCGTCCCAGCAGGCCGGGACAGTTCATAACCACAATCAGCCGCGGTGCCGTAATCGATCATCACTGGAGGCCGGATCTTCAGGCAAAGGCCGAAGGTCAGGCTCGATCCCTGTCAAAAAAAACGAGGATAAACGTGGCGGCAATCGATTTTGTATTTGATCTCTCAGAAAAAAAGCCTGAGCCGCTTTTTCTTGAAATAAACTACTACTTTGGCAGAAAGGGCCTGGGGGGTACAGAAAAGTATTATCTACTTTTTTATCAGGCGGTTCAGGATTGGCTGAAGAAGGCAGGTTTAAACTTGAAATCCGTAAGAATCGTTTAAAAAACGCATAGATTAAAAAATCCCTGCCCAAAGAGACTGTGTCACAATCTCTTCTGGTCATTGCGAGCGACCAAAGGGAGCGCGGCAATCCCTTTAATTTCGACGTGTTACGAGATTGCTTTGTCGCCTGGGGCTCCTCGCAATGACATTACGACACAGTCTCAAAGGGCGGGCCCTATGTGTTGATCACCCCATCAGGATATTCTATTAACGCACAATTGTTTCAGGCGAAGGAGTGGGGCTCTTCGAAAGGCCGCATCTTTCGAATAAAAATCCCTCTTACCTGTGCTGCGGCCCGAGTCGTGGTCTGCCCTGCAATGGTCCAATGGATTCATAATCCTTTCTTTCAGGTAGACCACAGGGAGGGCCGCTTGCAGCGCAGGAGTAGATGCGGACTTAAGAAGAGTGCCATACCGAGCCTTT
>CAZUHR010000067.1:0-12187 GCA_964620335.1 uncultured Desulfobacteraceae bacterium | reverse complement strand
TTCTCCGACAGGCTCCTAGGGCCTCCTTAACCTTATGGCCGTCCCGGTCGCGGTGATTTGCGATCCAGGCGGCGCCACCTGAAAAAACTTGCTTTGACTTAATTTGAAAGAGCGGACCCGGCTTGGTGTCCCGTTTGAAAGGGATCACCCTGCCTTTAGGTATTGTTTAGATTTATATAGTTAATGGGTCACTGCTTGTCAATAAAAAGCCTATTTTAGGGAGTTGCCGTTTTCCGGGCCTAAGCCATGCCGTTTTTTAAGGTCGGCCAGGGGTTGTGTTCGGGATGTCAGATTAATTTTAGGGTTGAACAAGGTTCGCTCCTGTGTATAATATATAGTGTTATAAAAACAGATCCTAAGTTAAGAGCGGTTTTAGTTTAAAGAATCCATGCTCCGCAAGAGCGGTGACAAAGGATTTTAAGGCTTTGGAGGGGAATTATGGCACAGATAGACGCCTTTTTTAAACTCATGAATGAACAGGGAGCGTCCGACCTTCACCTGGTATCGGGTCAGCAGCCTGTACTGCGCGTTCAGGGTGATCTGGAGAGGGTGAAATATAAGATTCTTGATAATGACGGCCTGAAGAAAATGCTGTATGAAATTGCCACCGAAGACAAGGTAAAGGTGTTCGAGGAGACGGGAGATGTGGATTTCGCGTACGAGATCCCGGGGCTGGCACGATACCGGGCCAATTTCTTCCAGCAGAAATATGGTATTGGCGCCGTGTTCAGGGAAATCCCTTCAACAATCTTGACATGCGAACAACTGGGCCTTCCTCCAGTTGTAAAGAGACTGGCCACCCTGCCCAGGGGTCTTGTCCTGGTAACGGGGCCCACGGGGAGCGGGAAGTCTACTACCCTTGCAGCAATTGTGGATGAGGCCAACAGGACGAGGAAGGAACACATTCTCACTATTGAAGACCCGATCGAATTCGTTCACAAAAGTGAGAAAGCAGTCGTAAATCACAGGGAGGTGGGGATACATACCAAGTCCTTTTCAGCGGCCCTCAGGGGGGCCCTGCGGGAGGATCCCGACATCATCCTGGTGGGTGAGATGAGAGACCTGGAGACTATTGCGCTGGCTATTGAGGCATCGTCCACAGGGCATCTTGTTTTCGGCACGCTCCACACCTCCAGCGCCGCAAAGACCGTGGACAGAATAATCGAGGTCTTCCCCGTGACCCAGCAGGAGCAGGTAAGGAACACGCTCTCAGACGGTATTCGGGCCGTGTTGTCACAAACCCTTTTTAAACGTATAGACAAGAAGGGCCGGATAGTCGCGCTTGAGATCATGATCGCCAATCCTGCCGTGAGGAACCTCATCCGCGAGGGAAAGACATTTCAGATTCCCTCAATGCTCCAGACAGGAAAGAAATTTGGAATGCAGACCCTGGACGACTCCATCATGGGGCTTTTGACCAAAAAAATAGTCGACGCTGATGCCGCGTATACCAAGGCCAACGATAAGGCCAGGTTTTTGCCGTTTTTGAAAAATCCGCCGGCTGATTTTACTGAAGTTTGATAACCTCAGTTTAGGTAATCAGATATTCTTTTAACCCTACTAGAGAGATGATTCCATGCGAAAGCAACAGATAGACTATATTCTGACAGCCATGTTGGAGTCCCACGAAAATGTGTCGGACCTCAATATTACGGTGGACAAACCTTTTCAGGTGGAATCCAGCGGGCAGTTGATGTCTGTATTGGTCAATCCTCCCGTTCCGGTGATAACGCCTTTTCAATCCGAGGTTTTCGCCCTCAACCTGATTGACGGGGATCGGCGTTTGACCAAAATGCTTCTTTCAAAAGGTTCGTGTGATTCCTCCTACCAGTTGGCCGGCAAGGCTCGCTTCAGGGTCAATGTGTTTTCTCAGAAGGGGTACTATTCCACTGTTATGCGACAGCTGGCGACCCGGATTCCCACAATTGAAGAGCTGAACCTCCCGGAGGCTTTTTCCAGGATGAGCGGGGAGAGAAACGGGATCATCCTGGTGACCGGCGCGACGGGAAGCGGTAAGACTACTTCTCTGGCAGCGGTTTTGGACGAGATAAATGAGAAATATTCCGTGCATGTGATAACCCTTGAGGACCCGGTGGAATATTTGCACTCTCAGAAAAAGGCGACCTTTAACCAGAGGGAGCTGGGCCTTGACTTTGATGCTTTTGCATCCGGCCTGAGGGCTGCCTTGAGGCAGGCTCCGAAAGTGATCCTTGTGGGTGAGATGAGAGACAGGGAGACCGTTGAGATTGGTCTTGCTGCGGCGGAAACGGGCCATCTGGTGTTGAGCACCATCCATACCGTCGACGCAGGACAGACCATCAACAGGATCGTGGGTATGTTTGAGCAGGATGAAGAAAAGCAGATTAGGACAAGGCTCGCCGATACGTTGAGGTGGATTGCCTGCCAGCGTCTGATGCCCAAGGTAGGCGGGGACCGTGTGGCGGCCTTTGAGATCATGGGGACAAATATCAGGGTCAAGGATACAATAATACACGGCGAGTCGGAAGGAAAAACATTTTATGAAATCATCGATAGTAGTCGTCCCTTTGGGATGATGACATTTGAACAGAGCATATCCGAACTTTTCCAGGATGGTCTCATTACCGAAGAAACAGCTATAAGTTATGCAACCCGGAAGGCAATAATAGGAAGATATCTGGATTCCATAAAGGCCGAAAGGGGAGAGAAAACTACAACCATTGAAGACTTGAGCCTGGATTCGGATTACGGAAAAAGTTATGAAACATAGGTAATTTAAACGAGGAACCGTGCCCATGGAGATCAATTGCGATAAGTGCGGGGCAAAATTCAATGTCCCGGATGAGAAGATACCGAAAGGAAAACGGGTAATTATCAGTTGTCCCAAGTGCAAAAACAGGCTGACTGTTGACAGCCATGGTCTGACACAGGAAAAAGCGGGTGGTTCGGCTGTTGGAAAGACCAAGCCCGGTGTGAAAAGGCCGGATGAGGGCTATGCTTACGGGGAAGAGGGTACTGCCCTTGAGTTCTATGAAGAAGGGGTAAAACTGGCCCTCGTGGCGGGTAACAACGCGGAACAGGTTGAAAAACCGAAAAAGGCGGTTGAAGAATTGGGTTACCGGTTTGTCTGGGCCAAAAATACAAGAGAAGCGATCGGCAAAATGCGGCTCCACCACTTTGACCTGATGATATTGCCCGATGGATTCGACGGTATCGGGTTTAAGGACAGCCCTCTGCTTCAGTTCCTGAATCATCTCTCAATGTCCCTTCGAAGGCGCATTTTTCTTGCCTTGATCAGTGATAAATTTAATACAATGGATAACATGATGGCCTTTGCAATGAGCGCCAACCTGGTAGTGAATGAAAAAGATCTGGACAAACTGGCAGCGGTGTTAAAGAAGGCAATATCGGATCACGATAAATTTTATAAGGTTTTCATGGATACGCTTGTTGAAGAGGGTAAGGCTTGATTGGCTGATAAAATGGATTTGAAAAATATAAATAGGATCAGGGTTGAGAATTGCATCGGGACAATAATTGATGTGCACAAGACCATCGGTACCGAGTACAAAAACCAGGAACTCATTGCTCAGTTCGAAGAGCTGAATCTTGCTGTTGAGAATATGGACATGGGCATGGTGTGTGAAGTGGATATCATTATGGTGGAACAGGCAACCAACGCCCTTTTGGGAGAGTTAAGAGAGGTCTTTGAGATCGGGAAGTTCGGGCCTGTTTATGATGAAAAGCAAAATTGATTTCCTGCAAGAAATCTTCATTCAGCAAGTACTGAGAGTCATTGCTTAGAAGCTTGTCTTGCGTCCCCGAAGCAACTTGAATAATTTATCCAAGTTTTGTGTCGCGAAAAAGAATGTGTCTAAAGTTTTAAGTCCGAATATCAAATTACAAAATAATATAAAAAGTAACACATTGGTAATTTTGTTTTTGTTATTGGGACATTTGTATTTTGGTCATTTTTTCGGGCTTCGTGCTTAGGATTTCGGATTTATTTCAAATCACCCCAACCGGATCAACCGCGCAATCAAGGATCCTTGCTCCTTTTATAGATGCCAAGGTGCCCTTCCATATTATTCTCAGTCGTTTGATATTTTCTATCTCTCCAAGTGCCCATAGTGACCCACCCGCGCCGGCGCCGGCGAACCTGGCCCCGCAGCCCGCCTGCTCTGCCTGTTCAACCAGTTTCGAGGTTATAGGTATCAGGGCTTCGGGTGTAATCTCTTTTCGCAGGGCCATCTCTTCCCGTAAAAGACCGGCCGCCAGTTTCCAGTCCTTTTCTTTAATAGCAGGCGACAACCGTTTAACGATTTCGTTGGCCCTGACCCATCCTGACCTTGTGTCACCTCCAAGGA
The DNA here is from genome assembly GCA_964620335.1 of uncultured Desulfobacteraceae bacterium. Lineage (GTDB taxonomy): Bacteria > Desulfobacterota > DSM-4660 > Desulfatiglandales > Desulfatiglandaceae > JAFDHL01. The sequence continues at coordinate 7,841 of CAZUHR010000067.1, read as the reverse complement.
AGTCCTTGATCCAGTTGCGGTTGGTATGCATGGAAACATGTCCTTTTCCGCAGTAGGCTACTAAAAGGCGGCTTGAAAGCTCTTTCTGTCCTTTTCGGTCAAGGAGCGTGGTCCTTTCAAATGGTGTGGTCAGTTGTCCATAACGCCATTTCCACTGATTTACGCCTCCATATACGGCAGCCCCCTGGTCCTGAATACCGCAGTTCCCGCCGCTTACACCGTCCTCAAGGTGATACCCCAGGTGGAGGATCTCTCTGGGGGCCAGCCTTTTTCCCCCGAGACTCTCGGATACCTTGGAAAGGGCCTTGATCAGTGCTACCAGGGCAGTACTGGACCCGCCCAGGGCGGATTTAACGGGAGACCTGGAGCTGATGCGCACCTCCAGTCCATGGAAACCAAAGTAGGAAACAGCGGAGAAAAAAAGGCCGAATGGACCGTTATAGGGAAGCAGGCCTTTGGAGAAGACCTCGCTGCGACCGAAACCTTCCGATGAGATTTTCACCATGCCCTTATCGTATGGAAATAGGGATACCGAGGTCCTCAAGGTCAGGGCGATGTTGATGGTTGTCGGCTCACTCCATTCCAAGGGGAGGGCCATTGCCTTGATGTCCCAGGTTCCACCGGAATCAACGCGGCAGGGGGCGGATGCCTCCACCGGGTTTTTGGCTAAGAAGCGACTGAGTGATTTGGGCATATTATCTGCTTTCATTTATCCATTGGTTCGCCATAAATAGCCCGGTAATGGTCTTACCGTCCAGGATGACGCCCTTACGGATCATGTCAATGGCGTCGTCCATCCTGATCTCATGAACAGCGAGCACCTCATCCTTGTCCAGGTCCTGTTTGGCAGGTGCCAGTTCGGTGGCAAGAAAAATCTGAATACGTTCGTCCGAGTAGCCTGGCACCGGGATGATTTCACCCAGTTTCCGCCATTTATTCGCGGAAAATCCTGTTTCCTCGACCAGCTCCCGTTTTGCACATTCCAGATATGTCTCGTCAGGGTCGAGCGTTCCCGCAGGAATTTCCCAGATATAATCCCCTACGGCGTGTCGAAACTGCTTGATCAATATAAGCTTGTTGTCGTCGGATACTGGAACAACCGCAGAGGCTCCGGGATGCCGAATGACGTCCAGATCAACGGTGACACCGTTGTCCAGCGTGACATTCTCTGTTAATAGCGTAAAGACTCTTCCCTTATGAAGGGTGACACTCTTGTTTACTTTTGCGGACATTTACACTCCATTTAACATTCTGTGAAGACACGGAACCCATTTATCCGCCAACCTAAACAGAACCGCGTGGATTCTTCCGCGGTTAATAAAACTCCACTCCCTTAGAATAGGGTTATTTTAGTTGGCTATGCCGGTCAAACGGCTCAGAATGGCATTCTTCTCCAGTCCGCATCTACTCCTACGCTGCAAGCGGCCCTCCCTGCTGCTTGCCCGCCGTCTTTCTGGCAGGGCTGCTTGAATAGAAGGAAGTGGATTCCATTGGTCCTTTGCAGTGTGCAGACCGCGATTTGGGCCGTGGCACAATGCAGAGGGGTTTTTTATCCGAAAGATGCGTCCTTTCGAAGAATTCCATACCTTCGCCTCTCGGAACCCCACCTTTAAGGTGGGATTCTTTACTTGCAAGTATTTTCTCTTATCTCTCCGTGCCGGGCTGTTGCCTTACAGAAATAGGGCCGCTTTATCGGCTCTACACCACGGTATTTTTCATCAACCGCAAAGACATGTACCGCGAAACCGTAGACCTTGCTGCCGGCGACTGCCGCATCCCCGACAATGGCCTTGAGGTCGGCTGGTTTTTCCTTGAGACCGATATACACATTATTTGTATCAAACTCAACCCAGGAGACGTTCGGCAGGTCTTTCAAATAGGCGAGTCTCTCTCGCAAGGCATCCGGGTGCTTTGCCGCCTCGGATGTTGTTATGCCTGATAAGCATACTCCGCCGATAATTAAGAGCAGCGTTACGGGTAGAATACGTCTCATGACAACCTCCTTAATCTGCAAATTCTTAAGATCTTACTGGAATTTATTGGAAAATATAATGAAAATAATACGGTTTTCGAGCAGGATTTTGCAAGAGAAAAGGGATGGGCTCGGCATAGCACTCTTCTCCGGGACGCATCTACTCCTATGGTGCTAGCAGCCCTCCCTGTGGTCTGCTGGAAAGCAATCCTGTTAGTTCGTTTGGGCCGTCGCAGGGCAGACCACGACTCGGGCCGCGGCAAAGGATAGAATAGTTTTATCCGGAAGATGCGTCCTTTCGAAGAGTCCCATGCCTTCGTCTCAAGTAAGAATGAAATCTTAGGACACGCCTATGGAGCTTCAAAAAAAAGCCTCATCTTTGGCAAGGGATTCTTTACCGTAAGGTCATGAGAATATCCGGTTCACTTCGGAATACGATGCAAAATTGCCGATATCATAGCAGTTGCCTGTGAAAAAATAGGCATAGATGGGCTCCCTTTTGTAAAGCCAATCAACAAAGTAACCGGGCGCGTCAGAATTGTTGCCCTCTGACAAGTATTGACCAAAAAGATTCAAGGACTCCTTTTTATAGATATGAATTGCCGGAACAGCAATATCCGATTCAGGCCGTTTAGGTTTTTCTTCAAAATCGGTTATCCGATTCGTATCATCGATTTTTATGACACCCCTGCGCCTGAGAATATCCATGTCACTGGTACGATAGGCGCATAAGACACACCCGTTTTTCTCATGAAAATAGTCAATCATCCCCTTCAGTTCAAAATCAAACAGGCTGTCTCCGGCTATCATCAAAAGATCGTCATCCAATCCGGCTTTTGAAATCACAAAGTCTATATCCCCTATGCTCCCCAAACGGCTTTCATTCGTAGCAGTGCCATCATTCAGGATGTCGATTTTTTTATCAATGGGATATTTCCTGTCAAAGCCTTTTTCCCACTCGACAAACTGCGGATAGAATTTGGCATTGGTAATAATATAGACAGCATCGATCTCGTCCACGGGAAGAAGATGCGATAAGATATACTCCACGGTGGGCTTTCCTGCCACAGGCAATAATGGTTTGGGGGTGTTCTTTGTAAGGGGATAGAGTCGTGTGGCATATCCCGCTGCCAGTATAATGGCTTTCATCAATAAGGACCTCCCGGTTACTTTCGCGGCATACAGAAACCTGATCTAAAACAGGCATATCCAAAAAAGCAGGGCCGGAAACGGCCCTGCCTTTTTACTCGTCTATCTGGTTCGCCCTAATCACCAAACAGGAGCAGCAGGTATATGGCAGGCAGGAACCTTCCCGGTTGTTGGGCCGGCCCGGTCATAAATGACAGCCACTGGGAACGGGTGCGATTTCTTCCGGGCCCGGTTCCGGAACCGTTGTCGTCATAGACCTCGACCCACCAGCGGTATGGGTTGTTTGGCTTAAGGGTGCCTTTCGGGACCTGGGCCGACATATCATTACCTGTATCTACACCAGTCATATAGCCAGATTGCCAGACAAAACGGCGGTAGTGCCAGTCAAAGATCATGACCCTGTGCCAGTAACCGGGACCCTTTGACTTCCAGAAAAGCTCAGGGTCGGCGTAAGGGAGATAGGCGTTGTCAATCCGGGTGACGACATTTTCATGGCGCATCTCATCCTTTGTGACCCGCGGCACGGAGTCGTTGCGCGCAAGGGTGAGGGTGTGACTCTCATAATTGGAAGTGCCGTCTTCGTACACATAGAAATCATAATCACCTGAATCGGGCAAGCCCTGTTCACCCGAGTAATACATAAATGGAAAGGGATCGGTGTAAAAAGGGTCATTGACAAAGTCGAAATAGTGAAATGGATTATTGCCCGGATCATCCACCCGGAATGGGTTAGGACTGTCCAACTCAATATCCCATGGTGCGAGATTCTGGACAAAGGCCCAGAAGCACGCCCGGTCGCCGGTCCTGAAGGAACGCTCGCTCACGAGTCCCGCCTTGCCCCAGTCGTTATTCAGAAAATCAGCCGTCCCGCTCTTTGTGCCGGTATAGATATGGCGCCAGTCGCTCCAGGCCCTATTGCTGGCGCTCCAGGCGTTATTTGTGTCCATCACCTCTACCGACCAGTGATAAGGTGTGTTTGATTTCAGCATATTGCCGGGGACCTGGGCATACATGTAGCCGCCGACTGTGTTTGTGCCTTCCTGCGGATCTGATATATACCACCAGGAATTATTATACTTCCAGTCGATTACCCTAACCCTGTAATAATAGCCAGTGGTATAGCCGGTCATCGGTTTCCACCTGAAGTTGGGGGCGGGATTCCCCGTGTATACATAGTCTGCGGGATTCCCATTGACGGCCCTGTCCAGTTGCCCCGCGCCGGAACCGTCCTGCGGGACGGGTATTGTAGATGCTGTAAGGGTGAGCGCCTTTGTGGCCGTCTGTCCGTTGTTGGACTTCATGGTGTAGGTGTATGTCCCGCTGTCAACAGGGTCCTTTGGCTGTGATATGGCGATAAACTGGGTTCCCATCCAGTTGGTTAATTCCGAATCGGAAAAGGTATAAGAGAATAAGTTTGGCCCATCCAGCTTGAGTTCATTGATATCGAGAGGGCCAGGCCCCTCAGGGATGAAGTACATCATAATGTGCATACCTCCTTGTCCTAATGACCTGTTAAGGGAGGCTATACCCGCGTAATTGATGGCCGGCTGGCTTCCCTGGTAGGCGGAGGACGTGGCATAGCCGATTTTTGCACAGTTTGGACCGCCACAGTTACCCGAGCCGATATACCACATCTTGTAAGTGTTTCCGTCCTTTAGCACCATGGGGTCCATGGCACCGTATTCATCGAATGCGCTCAAGCCACCTTGCATAATTACCGGGTTGCCGTCGTATTTTCTCCAGTGGATGCCATCAAGAGAGTAGGCATATCCTATCCTGTCATGCCCATCAGCTCCGCCGGGATAGGCGCTATACCACATGCGAAAGATACTGTCTTCCTTGATCACACAGGGAGGACATGGCCAGGAGTGGTCCCAGGCACCCACCGGGCCCACCGTGATAACCGGATCGCTGTTTGCATAGGGATCGGTCGTTGTACTGCCATCGTCATATTTGGTCCAGTTTATTCCGTCAACAGATGTGGCATAGCCGATGCCCATGGTTTGCGCGGTCTCATTCCAGCCTATATACCACATTTTGTAAGTGCCACCGTCATTAATAACTCTTCCGCCAACACCGTCTCCGTCCCAGTCATTGGCAAGGCCTTTTAGCAGGACGGGGTTGCCGCTATTTTGTCTGTCCCAGGCAATCCCATCGGAAGAGGTGGCATATCCTACCTGCACGTTATTAAAATCATTTGGGATATCATTACCTGCATACCACATTTTATAAGTAGTACTGCCTTCCTTGATAACTCATGCTGCAATAATATTGTCCTCGTCAAATTTGCCGGACGCTCCGGGTTGAAAAATAGGGTTAGAGCCATATTTGGACCAAGTGGTTCCATTAGTGGACGTGGCATAACCGATCTGGCCCGCAGTACCGGCTTCAGGACCTCCTCCCATATACCACATCTTGTAAGTTGAGCCGTCCTTGATAACCATCGGAAGATTCAGCCAGGTCTCATCCCATGCCCCTGTACCGCCGGGCGAAAGGACAGGATTGTTGACATCGTCCTTTGTCCAGTCCACCACGGCCGAGGCATTAAAGGGCAGGGACAGAATACCGATTGCCAGGGTAACGAGCACGATTGCAATGTTTTTGGTTTTCATTGTGGTCTTCCTTTCCTTATATGGAGTTATAGATAAAAAAGCCGAAGGAGAGCCCTAGGCCCATTTTTAGATTTTTTTCCATAAGATAACCTCCTGAATAGAGGTTAATAGATATTATGGGAGTTATTTAAACAAGTTAGACAAAAAAGGCGGCTTAAGTCAATAGAAATTGTTCTTCAGATTTATCTCAGAATCAATGGTTTTAGACTTTATCTGCCTGTTTCTTCGATAGAAAAATGAAGGGGGGCAGGCATGGCCCATCAATTATTGCGAATAAATGAGGATAGCCTCTCAAGGTCGATTGATATATCAATATCAAAATTTGAGGTGTAAATCTGATATGCGCTCCTTGAAAATATTCTCTCACTGCTCATCATTTCAATCGAGGAGGAGCAGTAATTGCGAGCCGACATTGCTACCCGCGATACCTGCCTTGATGAACAGTCCCACATCTAACTCATTATTGCTGGTGGTGTCTACGAAACCCACAATTGTTTTACCCTGATCCATCTTGCCGTGACTGATGGTAACTGTATTGCTCAATGAAGTGTTAATGGTTCCGCTCAGTATTCCGCTGCTGCTCAAAGAGAGGCTTCCTCCTGTAAAGTTTCCCGAATTATACGGCGTAGTAAAACTGCCGCCTGTAACACCACCTGAACTGTTGACATCAAGCGTGGCATAGATCCAATAGGCATCTCCGGAGATGTCATCAACTTCCATATAATAACCATGCCATGTGCCTTTAAGATTGTTGGTTTGAAAGGATCCGCCGGCCTTGATGAGATTTCCCTCTCCAATTGCATCATCATCGGTCGTGTATGCAAAACCTGCAATAGTCTTTCCCTGGTCCATTTTTCCGTGCTGGATCGTTACGGTAACGGAAGAAATGTACAGGTATCCGCTCAATTTACCGCTGCTGTCCAAGGACAGTTTTCCCCCTGTAAAATTTCCGGGTGGGCCCCATGGATCCGTATAGGTGCTGGTTGTTTGAACATTACCGGAGCTGTCAAGATCAAGTTTCAGACGTATCCAGTAAGCATCTCCTCCGGATACTGGATCCACATCCACCTCCGCCAGATAACCATGCCAGGTGCCCGCAAGGTTGCTGGTTTGAAAGGATCCTTCGGCCTTGATGAGGGTCCCCTCACCAATTGTATCATCAGTGGTCGTATATGCAAAACCCGCAACAGTCTTTCCCTGGTCCATTTTTCCGTCTTCGATTGTTACTGTAGCGGTAGAGGTGGTGAGGGTCCCGCTCAATTTACCGCTGCCGTCTAAAGCCAGGCTTCCGCCTGTAAAGTTTTTGGTTGGGCCCAATGGATCCGTATAGGTGCTGGTTGTGGCAACAGTGCCGGAGCTATTAATATCAAGTTTTAGACGTATCCAATAACCATCTCCGGAATCTGTATCCACCTCCGCCATATAGCCGTACCAGGTACCCTGAAGATTGGATGTTTTGAATGTTGTGGCAGAAACAGAAACCGCCGGCAATATGGCAAGACAAAAAATGATCGCGAATAAAACCTTTTTTATCATCGTTCTTCCCCTTTCAATGGCCGTTTTTTGAATTAAATAGTGTGTTCAGTTAATGTCCTTCTCCCTCTTCCGTGAGGGAGGGAAGAGAAAGAATTCGCTTTGCACATATTACATCAACTCACACACAAAAGTCCCTCGTTTTTTGAAATCTTGCCCTTTGGCCGGGAGTTTTTCAAGAAATATTTTTTTGCCTTTCGTATTCTTCAATAAACGTAGGGATAAAGGTGGTGCTGAATAGACCCTGATATGCCGCAAGCAATATATAGCCTGGGAGTCACAGTAGCGCCCGTAATTCCAACCTGCAGTTTGTATTCCGGCCAGTCCAAATCACATACCGGGCGGGAGCCCCCCACGGCTGATCTGTCAGCATGTATCTATATTTCGGAGTCGTCGATTCTAATGGTCGTTTCAGATTCAATAACCTGTTTTACACAGACGATTATCTTCATGGTAAAAGCCCGCGGATTTGACGGAATTGTTGGTAAGCAACCGGGGGCAATTTAGGAAAGGACACAGTGCTTTTCAAGAACAAGCGAACGCTTGTTCGTTTTTTCTTGACACCCCCGCTGCAC
>CAZUHR010000066.1:0-12266 GCA_964620335.1 uncultured Desulfobacteraceae bacterium | reverse complement strand
CTTGGCCAATGAGCTCCTGGTTGGGATCCAGCCGCTGGCCTGTCTTGCCTGCCATTGCCTTGGCAATGGAAATCGCTTCCATAAAACCCAGCAGGGAGATAATAGCTGCGTAGGGGAAAAGATGTAAAATTATTCCGGGGTCGATTTTTGGGATCGTCATTGATGGCAGCCCCCTGGGAATGACACCAACAACGGCCCCGCCGCCCATCATAATAATATTATCTTCCGGCAAGGAATTATTACCTACCTTTATGCGCCAGATACGATTGTCATTTTGACTTCCTACGGGGAGATCTTCTTCCGAATAGAATTGAAGTGATCCGTTAACGTCGGATACTTCCCTGAACTTGAGGTTTCTAATTAGCGATCGATAGGAATGGTTTTTGTGTTTAAGTTGCTCGATATTTGTTGTGAGGATACTTGCTGCGTGCTCTTCATTAAGAACAGCAACAATATCGTGACCCTCGCCAGCCCTCTCTAAATCCTTGTAGACCTCGGTCCGTTGTTCGCCAAGACGATGTATCTCTCTAACAGTCTCATTAAACTCTTTTATCAGGCTTTGAGCTTCTGGGGATTTGATCGCCGATATATTTGTTGAAACGTTATGTTGAAACCCGATAGTCCATGAAAGGACGGTCGTGATAACTACCGCCACGAGAACATTGGGAATTCTAGGCGAGATCCATTTCAGGCCATACATTATGGCAAAAGCGAGTGCCCCCATAAAAAAGGTGGGCCAGTGGGTGTAATGAATAGCTGCCTCAATGACCCGGATAATGGTTCCATAATGGTGTGCCGCACTGTCCACATATACTCCGAACATCTTTGAAAGCTGGGATGAGGCAATGATGATGGCCGCCGCGTTAGTAAAGCCATTAACCACAGGGTGGGAGAGAAAATTGACTACAAGACCGAGCCTCAAGACCCCTAAAGCGAATTGAAACGCACCTACCATGAGGGCAAGCATGATGGCGTAAGCAATGTAACCCTCACTTCCTGCAGTTGCCAATGGCTCAAGTGAAGCCGCTGTCATTAAAGAAACTACGGCAACGGGTCCGGTTGCAAGCTGGCGGCTCGACCCGAACAGAGCCGCAATCATGGGGGGCAAAAATGAGGCATATAAACCGTAGTAAGCAGGGAGTCCAGCCAATTGTGCATAGGCCATGGACTGCGGGATAAGCACCAGTGCTACAGTCAGCCCCGAAAGGGCATCAATTCTCAGGCTGTCTATCCTGTAATTTCTGAACCATTCAAGAAATGGAAAAAACCTCGTCAGCATTTACATCACCATGCTCTAAAATGTCTTGATTTTTAACCACCCTGCGGCAGATATCAATGAGGTCATTATAAAGTGAGCCTGCATCATAAAGGTCATATGTATTGAACCTTATCAAGCCATCTACCATAGAAAAAATGATCAATGCCGTCTTTCTGCCAGGCATATCTCGTATTGAGCCATCCTTTTGGCCCATTGTCATCGCTTTTTCAAAAATATTCACAAAGCAATTATATATGGCCTCAAGATATTCCTTGCAGGTGGAATTAACTTTCGCAAGCTCATAGGCATCATGACGATGCAAGAGAAGAAACCGTTCTTCCATTTTCTCTGCAAGTGAAAGATATAGGGAAAGGGAACCCTCTAGCATATCCATTCCGGTTTCGAAATTCATTTCTTCCTGATATCTTTCAAACTCATCAATAATGTCCCGTTTAAACTTTTCAAGGATGGACAAAAAAAGCACTTCTTTATTTTTGAAATGATAAAATATCGTCCCTTCCGCAGCCCCAGTCATCGCAGAAATCTCCGACATATGGGTGTCCTTAAATCCCTTATGGGAAAAAAGAATGGTAGCAGCATGAAGGATGGAATCTTTTTTGGACATATGGTTATCCTGAAATATAATTGGAAAACTGACTGAGCGCTCAGTGCAATAATATTCAGCCCCATTTTGAAAGTCAAGAAAAAAATCATGTCTTGATAACTCCCACTTCCAAAAACAGGATTTTGTCTCAACCCAACTGAGAAAGGAGGTCATAAATCATAAATGACGAAGTGTATCATAAGCTGGCTAAGGTCCTCGATATCCTTTCAAGCGGTTTTCCCAAAACCGAAAGCGGTGTGAAATCAGGCTTTTGAAGAAAATATTCAGGACGGAAGAGGCAAACCTTTTCTGTGATTTGAAATTAACTTTTGAGACAGTGGAGCAGATCGCCGATCGAACTGGCCGCCCTATTGAGGGCCTGGAAGATATGTTGAACACTATGTGGGAGAAGGGACAAATCATGGGTGTCGATTTTGCCGGAATCAAGCTATTTAGGATGATGCCCTAGAACATCATTGAAAAGAAAACAGTTGATGAGATTTTTTCCTGATTGCTTCTTTGAAGCCATACTTGTCAGGCCTTTTAAAACACCAGGGGAAACAAATGGGATGTATAAGATCTTTGCCAAACTTTTATTAGATCAGATTGTTTCTGTGGCCCGACGCCCAAAGGAAGGCTTGCCCTTATTACTATCTTTTAGCACCCTTGGATCTTAATAACTCCACAACGGCTTGACGTTCCTTTTTCTGTGCAGTATTTTCCGGCCGCCGTGGCTTGGTCAGGGCCCTGCTCAAGGCCGTCTGTCCGTCTAGGGTCCTGGCGTTGACATCGGCCCCATGGTCCAGGAAAAACTTGAGCGGATCCAGCCAGCCTTTTTGGGCATAATACATTATGACCGTAGATTCGTTCTTGCTGGTGTAACAATCAGGACTGGCTCCTTTGGCAAACAGAAGCTCCAGTGTCTTTCTGGCTTCAGGAATAAGCTTGCCCTTTTTGACCTTGAAGGCAACTTTCCAGACAGGGGTCTTTTCGTCGATGGTGATGCCGGCCCCTACCAGAACAGGTACTACCTGCTGCCAATGACGGCTGTTGCTCATGGCCACAGCAAGTGCATCATCGCCACGACTGGTCCTGTAGTTCAAGTTGGCTCCACGGGAGATAAGCATCTTAACCATGTCTGTTTTACCCAGGTTAGCCGCCTTCATCAAGAGGGTCCCGCCATAGAGCGTGGAGTTGACGTCCATGCCGTTATCCAATTCGGATTCTACCGCCGCGACGTCGTTGGCGTTGATGGCCTTTATGACTTTGTTGGCCTGTTCCTTGGAAAGCCCGGGACCCGGCGGCTTACCCGGCACGGTCTGGGTCACTGGTTTTCCGGTCCGCTTTAAGGGTGTAGTCCTGACGATCTTAGGCGCAGGTTTTGGCTTGACGGCTTTTAGCGGTGCCGGCTGTTCAATCCTGACCTTAACACCACCTCCCTTGGCAACGGCGATTTCAAAAGTCTTTATGCCTTTTTCAGGGGGGTAGTCCCAGGTTTTGCTCTGTCCGTTGATGAGCACGGCTTCGACCTCGTCGATCTTGTCTTTGTAGTCGCCCTTGTAGAATTTGACCTTGATCTTGGACTCACTGCCGTCCTGGCTGTCGCTGGTGATGGTAAGCCGGAAGTGGCATTTTGTGTCCAGGAACTTACCCTGCTGCGAATCTTGCAGGCCGGTCATTATGAAGAAAGTATCTATTTTGTCTTTTGCGAAGGAGGATTCTTTGACAATAACATGGGCGATGATTTTACCTTTCTCGACCAGAATCGCGATCTCCTCGGCCTTGTTTTGCAAACCGAGAAGGGGTTCCTGGCGTCGCCCCTTGCCCCGTAGGGAATAGGTCTCCTTGATGTCCATTTTTATGGGCTGGCCGTTGCGAAAGGCCTTGATAGTGAAGACGGACTCATCATTAATGAGGTTCTCAAATCTGAATCTGACCGATTTTTCGGGATCGACCTTTACCCGAATCTCACCGCCCTGGCCGATTCTTCGAGCCCAAGGGGCCTCGCCCTTGACCGTCGTTGTAACCACGGCCAGTGCCGCCTCTTCCCTCTCCCTCTTCTTCCTGGGGTCTTCCTTCTTGGCGTATCCGGCCGGGACCTGGAATTGCACTTCATCTACCGGGCCTTCCTTGATATTTTTCAATTGTATGAACGATTGTTTTTTATCGGGCACGGTGATCTTCAAGAAGAAACCGAGCTTCTTTGCCTTCCATGCAGTCATCAGCTCCTGATTGCCGCTTTCAAATTTGAACTTGCCGCACTCATAACCGCTTATCATCTCTTCGCCCAGCAATGTTTTCTTGTACTTGGCCTCAATATGTCTGGCACTTTGGAAAGGATCGTTCATTAAACTGAGCATACCTGTGCTTGGCGTCTCCATATATTTCTTTTCAGCAGGGTCTACGACAATAGTCAAATCAGCCTTCTGGTCGACGATAATGAGCATCCGGCGGCCTTCGGCATCTTGCTGCTCAACACTGTATTTCTTACCCTTGACGAATATCCTGCCCGTGAGGTCCGTACCTTGGAGCCTCTGGTTTATATCCGCTGTAAACTCTGCGGCCATTGCCGGAGCGGGACACAAAGCTACTCCTAGTAACAAGGTCAACCACATCGGCAATTCTGTAAAAATCCTTTTTAGCATGTCTGCCTCCCTTAAAAAAGATAAGAGCTGTCTTTTTGGGGGCAACACTATAGAGCAATTGCCCTTGCGTCAAGAGTAAAAGAAAACCTAAATCCACCACGTAACTTAAGACAGGTATAGGTTACTGCGTTTGAAGGAATATTTTCCCCAGCCTAAGGGTGCAGCCCCATTTTGATGGTAGTGGAACATCCTTAAAAAGCTAATAAATTTACATGGGAGGGACCTGTTCGTACCAAAGTTAGCGGCTGTTGAATCTCGGTGCTCTCAGGAAAAAGAGGGTGGCTTTTTGATAGGCAGGGATTCAGGTCAGACCAACCTAAGAATCTGAAATTTTGTGACAATTCCAAGAAATCGGCTCCGAAGTTCGGCTTAGAAGCACATTTTCAACCTCAAAAATAGGTCTTCTAAGATCACTTTACCGTTTTAGGAATTAGAAAATACTGGAACTGATCACCATTTTACAGCCTTTAAGAATTATTTCAGTTGTCTTCTCATCAAGTGTTCCTATCTTTTCGAGTAGCCTTGCCTTATCAATCGTAGCCATCTGGCTCACAACCACAACACTCGTTTTTGGAATATTTCCCAGACCCTTTCTTAAAGTCACATTCCCGGGGATTTCGCCCAGTTTTTTGTTTGATGTTATTAAGGAAACTACGGTTGTTTGGATGTTGCTTATATTTAAAAGGTCATTTTGAATGACGACTGCCGGTCTTTTTCCCGATGGACCCGAATCCCCGGCTCGTCTAAACTTTACCCAGTAGATATCTCCCTGTTGCGGCCTTACCATGGCAACTCCCCAATATCAGTAGTATTCACAATTTCATCGGCCATTTTGAGCTGCTCTTTGATCACTTCAGGGTCTTTAAAGATCTTATTGATCTTGGAAACAAAGGCCTCTTCTTTGACCTTCATAATTTTATCCCCGAGCGCTTCAGTAACCAGGTGGCTTATCTTCGTCTCCCGACTGGCCGCTATTTTTTTAATTTCATTAAGAATTTCTTCCGGGACCGTGACACTCATCTTAATATGGGGCATAATAAATCTCCTCATTTCATTAGATTTGTAAGATTTATTATCAGATTTCAAATGCTATTGTCAAGACTTTCCTTAATTTTTTATTGCAGTGTTATATCATTCATGACATATTTATATATTTAGATGATTCACAGCAGGTATTTGATTGTAAAAATGGAATCCTTTTTCAAGGTAAAAAAATCTGAGGAAGTCCTCAAAATCCTCGACCACTTCGGCCCGTCAGGAGAAGAACAGATACCCTTAGAACAGGCCCTGGGTCGAGTGCTGGCTCAAGACCTGATTGCGCCCGAAAATCTGCCCGGTTTTTTCAGGTCTACAATGGACGGCTATGCAGTAAGGGCGAAAGGGACATTCGGCGCCAGCGAAAGCATCCCGGCCCTGTTTGACGTATCAGGGGAAGTGCTGATGGGTCAGGTCCCTCAGATGGTAGTGGGTGAAGGTCAGGCCGTAAAAATTTCTACCGGAGGGATGTTACCCGAAGGGTCCGACGGCGTGGTCATGATAGAATACTGCCATCTTCTGGACGAAAAGACTCTTGAAATAAACCGGGCCATATCCCCCCTGGAAAATGTTATCCAGCCGGCAGATGATTTTGGGCAGGGGGCCGTTGTCTTTAAGAAGGGCCACATATTACGCATGCAGGACCTTGGTTTGATGGCCGGGTTCGGTCAATCAGAGATTACTGTTTACAATAAACCTAAAGTTGCCATTATCTCTACGGGCGACGAAATCGTACCTATTGAAGAAAAGCCGCTGCCGGGCAAGGTCAGGGACATCAACCGTTACACCCTTAGTGCGTTCTGTCGCCGGCTCGGGGCGAAACCTTTATATCTTGGGCTGTGCCCAGACGATTTTGAGACATTGAAAGACATGGTTGCAAAGGCGCTTGCCCGGGCGGATACCGTCTGGATATCCGGAGGAAGTTCGGTAGGGACGAGGGATCTCACGCTCAGGGTATTTGAAACGCTGCCGGATTTTGAACTGCTCGTTCACGGTATATCCATCAGCCCTGGAAAACCTACCATAATCGGCAAATCAGGCTCTAAACCGATTATCGGCCTGCCGGGACATGTGGCTTCGGCCCTTGTTGTTGCTGAGGTGTTTTTGACCCGGCTTGTTTCAAGGCTTTCAGGTCGCATGGATTTTCGTATTGGTTTGCAAACCCTGATAGGGGCTGAGCTGAGTCGGAACATTGAGTCAGCCAGCGGCAGGGACGACTACATTCGCGTTAAACTGATTAAAAATGGAGACAACCTGATTGCCGAGCCGATCTTTGGAAAATCAGGGCTCCTTTCCACCCTGGTTGAGGCCGATGGCCTTATCTGCGTGGATATGAATACAGAAGGCCTCTATCAGGGACAGAAGATAAAGGTTCTTCTTTTCGATGCAGCAAACGGAGGCATCCAATGAAACGGAAAGTCTATCTTTCCATGAAGCCACTTGAGGAGGCCAGGGAATTGTTCTTTTCCCGGATCGGGCACGACCGGCGAACTGAAATCGAAACGATTAAGACCGAGGATGCCTTGGGTCGGATCACGGCTGAACCGGTATTCGCAAAACGTTCAGCGCCGTCTTTTCATTCGGCTGCCATGGACGGTATCGCTGTCCGGGCAGAACAGACCTACGGAACCACTGAACGCCATCCCAAGACATTAAAAATCGGCCAGGATGCCGTCTGGATCAACACGGGTCAGCCAATGCCCAAGGAATTTGATTCGGTTATTATGGTGGAAAAAATCCATCAACTGGATGATGAAACCCTGGAAATTCGCTCTCCAGTCTATCCCTGGCAAAATGTCCGCAAGGTAGGAGAAGATATCGTGGCAACCCAGTTGCTGCTTCCCCAAAACCACCGCATTCGCCCTTATGATATAGGCGCACTCATAAGCGCCGGTGCATTTTCCGTAAAGCTCTATAAAATACCCCTGGTGGCAATTATCCCCACCGGCTCAGAGCTGTTGCATTATAAAGACCTTAAAGAGACACAACCCTTGAAAGAAAATGAGATCATCGAATACAACTCGCTGATCCTTGCCGGACTTGTGCGCGAGTCGGGAGGCATTCCGGTCATTTATGACATCGTACCGGATGTTGAGGAAAAGATACTTGAGACCATGAGAAAGGCCATTGAGTCTGATGCGCATGTAGTAATAATAAACGCTGGATCTTCGGCAGGAAGCAAGGACTATACGGCACATCTGATCTCTCAGCTTGGCGAGGTCCTTGTCCATGGCGTAGCCATGATGCCTGGCAAACCGACAATCCTGGGTATGGTAAACGATAAAGCTGTCGTGGGAAATCCCGGTTATGCAGTCTCTTCAACACTGTCTTTTGAACAGTTTGTGAGACCCTTACTGCATAGCCTTCAGGGTTACAATCCTTCTAAACCCGAAACCATTATTGTCCACCCAACACGGGATATCCCATCCAAGCTGGGAATAGAGGAATTCTTGCGGGTCAACATAGGCAAAGTCGGTCAGAAGTATGTTGCAACTCCGCTGGCAAGGGCTGCAGGGTCTATCACTACCCTCACAAGGGCTGAGGGTATTATGCGCATCCCCGCACTTTCAGAGGGCATCTCCCAGGATGAGGAAGTTGAGGCGGAGCTCCTGGTAAGCAAAACGGAGCTTTTGAATACCGTGGTAATTATCGGCAGCCATGACATTACTCTTGATATCTTAGCGGACGAGATAAGGCGTAAGTCGCCGGATATCCGTATCTCTTCAGGCAATGTGGGTAGCCTCGGAGGACTGATTGCTCTCAGAAAAGGGACGTGTCACCTGGCAGGCTCACATCTTCTGGACACTGAGACAGGCCAATATAATATTTCCTACATCAAGAGGTACCTGAAAGGAGTAAAAGTGAGTGTCTTCCATCTGGTATTGAGGGACCAGGGATTGATAGTTGCCAAGGGCAATCCCAAAGGCATTAAAGGAATAGAAGACCTGACCAGGGACGGCATAAAATTTGTAAATCGTCAGCCAGGATCCGGGACCCGGGTCCTTTTTGATTACAAAATAGACCAACTGGGAATCAAATCCGATTCCATTGCTGGTTATGACCATGATGAATTTACCCATATGGCCGTGGCGGTGGATGTCCTTAGCGGCGCGGCTGACTGTGGTATGGGCATATATGCGGCGGCCAAGGCGCTGGACCTTGACTTTATTCCCATGGTTAGGGAACAGTACGACCTGGTCATTCCGAGTGCTATTTTGAATCAACCGGGAATTCAGGCGGTGTTGGAGACGGTAAGTTCCCGGCATTTCCGGGAACGGGTGACATCCCTGGGAGGGTACGACCCCTCAAAAAGCGGCCAGCTATGGATGGAGGTGGAAGGAAATGGAGACGGGATCGTTTGAACTCAGATCAAGGCAATGGATCGTAGATGAGCACAACCGGATAATCCTTGGTGAGGGGAGAAGAGATATCCTTGAAAATATTCAAAAAACAGGTTCCATAAACAAGACCGCAAAGATAATGAAAATGTCTTACAAGGGCGTCTGGAGCAAGATCAAGGCGACCGAAAAGTATTTAAACTTCAGGATAGTTCATACAGACAGGAAGGAAGGCTCACATCTAACACCTGAGGGCGAAGAACTCCTGAATAAATACAATCTCTTAAAGGAAAAATGTCTCGATGAAGACAATAAAATCTTCAGGAGCATATTCTCTGAAAAAAAAGTAGAGGATTAATTTATAAAAACACAAAGGAAACATTTTATGATTTCAACAAAAAACAGTATACCCCCCATTATCTCTATTGCTGGTGCCTCCGGCTCAGGGAAAACCACTTTGCTTGAAAAGCTGATCCCCGAATTCACCAGGCGAGGCCTAAAAGTGGGAACCGTCAAGCATTATCCACATAAATTTGAAATGGATCAGCAACGCAAAGACAGCTGGAGGCATAAGCAGGCGGGAGCTGCAATCACAATTCTTTCTTCCCCTTCTCATATCGGCATGGTTATGGATGTAGACCATGACCACGATCCTGACGAACTGAAACCGCTTTTAACTGGCGTTGACATAATCTTGATCGAAGGATATAAGAATTTTGATATGTCCAAATTAGAGGTTTTTAGACCCGAAATTTGCAGTGAACCCATCCTAAAGGATGATAAAAATTTGTTGGCCCTGATAAGCGATACACCGTTTGATATTGATTTCCCCCGATTTTCAACAGATGATGTGGTGGGGCTTGCCGATTTTTTAATAGAGTGTTTTGAATTGAAGAAAAATGAGCCCGTATCCCGCAGGAAAGCCGAAATATTTTAGCAAGATAACATGAAACTGAAGATCCCTTTCAAGATTTTTTGAAAAATCATTTAAATCCTGATATCCTACTATAATATTTTCCTATGAGGTCATTATGATAAATATCCCTTTCATTGCTCAAATTCCGGCCGGTATCTCACTGGGAAGTGCATTTGGTCACGATATCATCCAGATGATCATCCACGCTGGAGTTATGGTAAAATTTGTGCTGCTGATCCTCTTGCTGTTTTCGATTATCTCCTGGGCCATTATTTTCGTTAAATTCAGACTGCTAGGTAAGGCAAAAAGGGAGACCAAAAGCTTTCTTGAACTCTTCTGGGAAGAGAAGGAATTGAAAAAGATTTACGTTGAATGTGAGGATCTGAGATTCAGCCCACTCGCCCGTCTTTTCAGTGCCGGGTATGCTGAATTCACCAGGATCCGAAGAATTCAGTCATCCCAGATATCCCAAGAAGGCCAGGATCCGGCAGGAGGTCAGGATCATTTACGATCACAACAGGCTATTATGGAAAACCTTAGAAGGTCGCTGAAAAGGGGGACCATTGACCAGGTAAACAGGCTTGAGCGAGCCGTAAGCTTTCTGGCCACTACCGGGAACACAGCTCCTTTTATAGGCCTTTTCGGCACGGTTTGGGGGATCATGGAATCTTTCCGGAGTATAGGACTGAAGGGTTCCGCAAACCTGGCGGTCGTTGCCCCTGGGATCTCAGAAGCTCTTATTGCCACGGCCGCCGGCCTGGCAGCCGCCATACCTGCAGTAGTGGCATTTAACTACTTCACCCATAAAATATCGGCTCACAGGGCGGAAATGGATATCTTTACTTCTGATTTTTTAAGCATGGTGGAAAGACAGTTCGTTAAGCAAACCATGGTTCACAAACCACATCCGTAAATTGAGCATGAATCAGGATAATAACAGCAGGACATTTATGTCTGATATCAACGTCACTCCTCTTGTGGACGTGATGCTGGTACTCCTCATCATTTTTATGGTGACCGCCCCAATGATGATGCAGGGCGTTGAGGTCAATCTACCAAAGACCACCACAAAGCATATCAAAACCCGAGAAGATCCTTTGTTGCTAACGGTAAACAAGGAAAGAGAAATATTCTTGGAAAGACATAAGATCAACCTCGAAGGCCTAGATACGAAAATCAAGAAGATATTTGAAAACCGGAGGGAAAAGGAAGTCCTTTTGAGAGCGGACAAAGATGTGCCTTACGGATTCGTCATTAAAGTGATTGCCAATGTCAAGCGGGCAGGGATCGACAAATTGGGCATGGTCACTGAACCCTTGGACTAAACAATTGGACGCCTTGACGATTGAATATAATCCAAATAATATGATGGAACCGAAATGGGGCAAAATGCTTGTCATTTCCTTTTTCTTCCATCTTGCGATCTTTTCCATAATTCTGTTTGTGCCTCAGGACATCCCCACCAGAAGAATTGGCACAGCAATTTATGAAGTCAATCTGGTGGAAATGCCAAAGGGAGATCGGACAAATGTGGAGGCACATTCCAAGGCAACGGCTGCAAAAAAAGTATCCGCTTCAAAAAAACCAGCTCCGGCCAAGCGAATCAGCAGGCCGGAAAAAAAAGCAAAGCCTATTGTTGTAGCAAAACGGACTGTCAAGACGAAAAGGCTGAAGCCCAAAAAAGCTGAGGTAGCTTCCGCCAAGCTAATAGACCAGGCCCTCTCAAAGATCGAGAAGAGAGTTCAGCAAGAAGAAAAAGACCAGGAGCAAAAGGAACATATTGAACAGGCAATCTCAAACCTTGAGACCAAATTCAAGGGTGACACCGGGAAGGGTTTTCCCGGCGGTTTTGCAGATCCTGGCATTAACTTCAGCATCTACCAGATGGAAGTTAGGGAAAAAATCAAGAGCAACTGGTCCTTTCCGTCCGCCCACCTTGACTCTAAGACAAAGAAAGATCTTGAGGCCGTCGTGGTAGTAAAGGTAAAAAGCAATGGAACAATTCTGGAATCCTGGATTAAAAAACGCTCGTCCAGTGTCATATTCGATCAAACTGTCATAAAGGCTATTGAACGCTCAGATCCTCTACCGCCCTTTCCTGAAGGCTACAGAAAGACACATGATGAAATTGAATTTACCTTCAATCTGAGTGATCTGGAAGACGAATAAATTACTGGAGGTATTAGGTCTATGCATATTAAATACAGGTTTTGTTTTCACCTTGCGGGCATCAGCTTTCCATATTGCTGGCTTATAATTCTCATTCTCAGTTTTTTTATCCTTCCTGGGCAAAGCCTTGCCAGAATCTATATAGATATCAATGCCCCTTCAATAAGGAAATTCAATATTGCTATCCCGGATTTCATGAATCTGGACAAAAACATGAGGAGCCCGGAGCTGTCTACAAAACTGCCTGGAGTTATTTCCAATGACCTTTCTCTCAGCGGATATTTCAGCCCTATGGACAAAG
>CAZUHR010000065.1:0-12317 GCA_964620335.1 uncultured Desulfobacteraceae bacterium | reverse complement strand
TGAAGGTTTCAGCCTTTCGTCCGGAAAGGCTGAAAAAGAAAAAATCAATGTAATCGTGCCTGCCCCGTAGCTCCGGTAGATGGTACGGGGTTAATCCTGTCTAATAAAAGCTAATGGCTATACCAGCCACACTAACGGCGGGCAAGCCAGCCAGGCAAGTTGAGCGGGACAGGCAGGGCATGAGACAAAAAATATATCATATTACTGTTCAATCCAACCGCCCCCTTCCAGCCGGTATGATATTCATAAATGAGGGGATATGAGAGGATTTTCTAATGTCAATAAAACCAACCTATGAAGAACTGGAACAAAAGTTAAAGGATTTAGCAGAAGAGACAGATGAGCTCAGGCAAGTGGAGAAGGAGCTCCAGGAAAGCGAGGAAAGATTTCGTATTATGGTTGAAAATGCCAACGATGCCATTGCCATAATGCAGGATGGTGTAATCAAGTATGGTAACCCCAAGGTAATCGAACGTTCCGGTTTTAAACCTGACAGATTAGCCTCGATGTCTTTTTTGGACTTTATTCATCAGGATGATAGAGCCACTGCAATGGATCGCTATAATCGAAGGATGAAGTGTGAGCTGGTCTCCGATAGTATTGTTTACAAGCTGGTTGACAAAGATGGAAAGCCCTATTGGGATTACGTGAACTTAGTCGAGATAGTCTGGGATGGAAAACCCGCTTTCATGGTCCTAATGACCGACATCACCGAACTCAAAAAATCAGGGGAAGCATTGAAAGAGGCTCACGATAATTTAGAGCAGCGGGTGAAGGAAAGGACTGCTGACCTGGAAAAGGTAAATGAACTGTTGAGCCAGGAAATAGAAGCGCGAAAGAGTGTGAAGTCCGCGCTTAGGGAAAGTGAGGAGGATCTGAAAACCTCTCATGAAACCTTTGAAACAGTTTTGGACCATTTGGATGGCATAGTGCATGCTTCGGATTTGCAAACCTATGAGGTCCTTTTTGTCAATAAATATGCAAAAGATATTTTTGGAGATGTTGTGGGAAAGCTTTGCTGGCAGACGGTTTATCAGGATCAGGCCGGGCCATGTTCTTTCTGTAAAAATGATAAGCTATTGAATGATGACGGCAGTCCAACCGGAGTTCATGTTTGGGAAAGATATAATACACTTAACAATAGATGGTATGAAGTTCGAGCTTGCGCTCTTCAATGGGTAGATGGTCGTATGGTCCGACTTTCAATCGCGACGGACATCACCCGGCGCAGGCAGACCGAAGAAACGCTAAAAACAAGAGAAAACGAATTGGAGAAAAAGACCAATAACCTTGAGGAAGTAAACACGGCATTAAAAGTCCTGCTAAAGAGAAGGGAAAAGGACAAAATAGAGCTCGAAGAGAAGGTATTGTTGAATGTAAGGGAACTTGTTAAACCATATATGAGAAAATTAATGGACAGCGGGTTGAATGAACACCAGGAGACCTATGCAAGTATAATGGAGTCAAATCTGAAGGATGTTATCTCTCCATTCATGCACAGGCTGTCCTCCAAATATATTAACCTTACACCCTCAGAGATCCAGATAGCAAATCTTATAAAACAGGGCAGAAGTACAAAAGAGATTGCAAAATTGTTGAATCTATCCGCCAGGACAATCAAGTTTCACAGGGAAAACATAAGAAAAAAGATTGGCATAAATAACTCCAAGGCCAACCTCAGGACCCACCTCATATCCTTTCAATAATACCGGTTGTATCTGAACGACATCGCTGAGTCCGTAAAGAAAACCAAGAGCTTCTTAGAATCCACCTGACCGATAATAACAGATCAAAATCGATATTATAATAACATGAGATGGTAAGGAGAGAATAAAGATGAAAAACAAGAGGAGAGAAAAGTTCTTGTTAGGTCTTATGGGAGTATTGGTATTTTTGGCCTCCCTACCTTTTACGTCCTATGCAGTTCCCATGACAATGGGTTATCAAGGACACCTTACAGATTCAAAGGGCGATCCTGTGAATGGGAATGCAGACATCACGTTCAAGATCTACAGTGTATCCTCCGGGGGAAGCCATGTTTGGACAGAGACCCATAATAGCGTTGAAGTAACCGATGGGATATTCAGTGTCATCCTTACCGGTCTAACCACAACTATGTTTCTGCCCTTCTTTTTTCCTCGCTGCGGATTTCACGCCTTAGGAGTTTGCCCACCTTTGACTTTGGAAGCATATCCCTGAATTCTATATACTGGGGTATTTTGTAGGAGACCAGTTTTTCCCTGCACCATTTGATCAGCTCATAACCGGTTATCCCCTTGACATCTTCCTTTAAGACCACGAAAGCCTTTATCCTCTCCCCGACCTTGGGATCGGGAAGGCCAACTACACACGAACCGATAACCGCCTGGTGCTCCTGGAGAACGGATTCTATCTCGGATGAGGACACGCGGTATCCCTTGTGCTTGATTGTATCTACGGTCCGGTCAATAAAATAGATATGGCCATCTTCGTCCATAGAGACTATGTCCGCTGTTCTGTAATACAAAAGGCCGTCCATTTTCACAAAGGCATCGGCCGTTTCTTCGGGCTTATTCCAGTATTCCCTTACCATCCGGGTTGAATGGACAAGGAGTTCGCCGGGCTCATTCACGGGAACCGGTTCAAGCGTCTCAGGATCAACGATCCTAATTTTTTTACTTGGAACGATTTTTCCGATGCTTTTTAATGGATTCTCCACGGCAGCAGGGCACATGGAAACTCCTCCGCATGTCTCGGTTGCCCCGTAGCCCTGGTAAATGGGTTTGCCAAATTTTTTCCGCCAGCGCTGATTTATCTCCACAGGCAGGACGTCCCCGCCGTTAAAACAATAAGCAAGCGAGTTCAGATCATAAAAGTCGATCCGGTCATGTTCAAGGATCATTCTGTACAAAGTGGGTACACCGATCAGTGTTTTGCCTTTGAAGCGTTGTACTGCATCAAAAATGGCATCCAGATTAACCTTGGGCATTAAGACAATAGAACCTCCAACCAAAAGGACACTCAGGGCCGTGGTTTGCCCGAGAATGTGGAAAAGGGGGGAGGAACCAATCACGACATTCTCATGTGGTGGAAAAAGGGGATTGCTTATTGTGATCTGTTCAAAGGCTGATTCCAGGTACAGGCCGTGCGAAATAGGAACCCCTTTTGGGAATTTTGTTGTGCCGCCCGTGTACAAGACCTCCGCCGTATCATTTTCGTTTTTTCTTAGCCGGGGAAGTCTGGAACGGTGAATTCCAGTCTTAACCATTTTCCTGAAAGAGAGGGTGTTCTCATCTTTTGAGACCTTGCCCTTCGGCACCTTGTCAAATGCCCAACCGAAAAATCTCTTCCACCACGGTAAAAGGTCGGTGAGCTTGGTTACGATAATTTTTTTTAGACCGGTTTCAGCAAATGCCTGTCTTACATATCCATAATTGGTGTCGGCACAGATGACAAATTTTGCCTCGCTGTCGTTGGCGATATACTCAAGATCATGGGCTGTATAGATAGGGGTAATGGGAACAGCCTCCGCCCCGGCCCTCTGAATACCCAACC
Source organism: uncultured Desulfobacteraceae bacterium (assembly GCA_964620335.1). Classification (GTDB taxonomy): domain Bacteria; phylum Desulfobacterota; class DSM-4660; order Desulfatiglandales; family Desulfatiglandaceae; genus JAFDHL01. The sequence continues at coordinate 8,783 of CAZUHR010000065.1, read as the reverse complement.
AGGCAATCACCCACTGGACACTATTGGGCACATACATGATGACTCTGTCCCCTTCTTCAACGCCTTCGGCTATTAATGACGATGCGAAATTTTCCGCAAGCTTGACGATACGATTGTAGCTGAAGCGTGTGCCGAGATAAACAATGGCAGTATTGCTGCCGAATTTTGAGGCCGCCTCGGCAAAGGCATCGAAGATGTTTGTATAAGGGATTTGTGATGTCATGATCAATTTTGATTGTGTTTTCTTAAAATGCCAGATGGCACAATTCGAAAAAAGTCGAAGCCCGAAATCGGAAATTCTAAACAAATCCTAGATTCGAATTTCTGAATGTTCAAAACAATGAATTTAGGCCACATCATTTATTTAGTCATCTATTTTAATCATTTGTATTTAAGAAATTTGAACATTGTTTCGATATTCGTATTTCGGATTTTCTTTTTAGTAGAAGTTGCAAAAATTTTAAGCGAATAAAATTCAATTGGGATTTCAGACCCCGAAATATGCGGCCTTTATCTCGGGATTATCCATCAGCTCCTGCCCTGTTCCTGTCAGCGTCAACATCCCGTTTTCAATGACGTACCCGTAATCTATCATCGGCAAGACCGGCCGTGCAAATTGCTCGCTTAAAAGGACCGTAATCCCTGATTCATTCCTGAGGCTCTTAATTCGGTCAACAAGCAGGTTTTGCATCATGGGGCTGAGGCCCAAAAGCGGCTCATCAAGCAACAGAAGCTTCGGTCCGGCCACGAGCGCCATACCAATGGCTAACATCTGCTGTTCGCCCCCACTTAAAAAGCCGGCCTTCCTGGATTTCAAAGCAACAAGCGCCGGGAAGAGTTCAAAAACCTGCCGTGTCATCTCCCGTACCTGAGGCCTGTTTCTCAGATAACCGGAGATTTTGAGGTTTTCATTAACACTGCTTTCAGGAAAAATGGGATGTCTCTCCCGGCACAACACAATCCCCTTTTTTACCCTTTCACTGGGTCTGGTTTCAGATATATCTTTTCCGTTAAAAATAATCTCTCCATAGACGGTAATACGTTCACCTCCTCTGCGCTTTTCCTTAATCCGCATGTCAATTATAAGGCCTGAAAGGGTATTCATCAGCGTTGTCTTCCCGGCACTGTTTGAGCCGATGACCCCGACGATCTGGCCTTCCTTTACCTCCATGCTGAAATCATTTAAGGCCAGGGCGTTCTCGAAAAAGACCATCAGGTTATTAACGGAAAGCATACTTCCCCATTTCCAAATTTATATTGAGTGGGCAATAAAGCCCCGCCCTTAGAGACTGTGTCACAATCCCTCACGGTCATTGCGAGCGACCAAAGGGAGCGCGGCAATCCCCTTAATTTCGACGTGTTACGAGATTGCTTTGTCGTCTGGGGCTCCTCGCAATGACATTACGTCACAGTCTCTTAGGGTAGGGTTATCTTGTTTGGCTATGCCAGTCAAGGCTTGGCATAGCACTCTTCTCCAGTCCGCATCTGCTCCTACGGTGCAAGCGGCTCTCCCTGCGGCCTGCTGGAACTGAAGGAAGTGGATTCCATTGGGCTCTTGCCATGCAGACCACGACTCGGGCCGCAGCACAGGCCAGAGGAATTTTTATCCGGAAGATGCGTCCTTTCGAAGAGTCCCATACCTTGCGGCTATTGTGCCTCCATTTCCCTTATTTTTGTCGTTGGAATATTTGATATTCGCATTTGTTCAGGATTTCGATATTAGATATTCGAATTTTTCCTTTCATATTTAGAAATAACATATCCTCGTGGAGCACTTCCTCAAAGCCCGGTTTTTTGGTCGTGGGTTCTTTATTGCGTTTCACTCCCCAGGTATGCCTTTTTTACAGGTTCGCTCTCCATGACCTCTTCCCCTGGACCCTCTGCAATTTTTTCACCATAGTTCAGGACCAGAACCCTGTCGGCAATCCGGAATAGCTCCTTAAGGCGATGCTCTATCATGATGATGGTTATTCCCTGGAACCTGAGCTTTTCAATGATGGGTACTATACTTGCCACCTCCGCCAGGCTCAGTCCTGAAAAAAGTTCATCCAGTATTATCAAGTCGGGCCTTAATGCCATGCCCTTTGCGAGTTCAAGTCTTTTCAGGTAGCCCTGTGGAAGTGAGCCGGCCACCTTGTAGGCGACACGGGCATCCCGCTCAAAGCCAACTTCTTCCAGGAGATCAAGGGCAACGGCGTTACGGTCCCCGTATTTTCCACCGGCCAATTTTTTTACCCTGGAAGAATAAAGAGGAACAATAAGATTCTTGAAGGCGGGGAGTTGGTAAAACGGCCTCACCATCTGAAATGTCCGCGAAATGCCGAGACCCACGACTTTGTATGGTGCCCATCCGGTGATGTTTTTCCCCCTGTATTCAACCCTCCCCGAATTGGGCTTTACAAATCCTGTTACCAGGTTCACCAGTGTGGTTTTTCCCGAACCATTTGGTCCGATAATACCCAAGAGTTCACCCTCTTTCAGTTCAAAACTGACATTTAAAACCGCCATGACGCCGCCAAAGGACTTCGTAAGGCCTGAGACTTTTAGCAGTGGGAGTGGCTTATTCATACCAGTTCTACCCATCTTTCAAGTTGATGATACTTTCTCTGGACATAGTGAAAAATGCCTTCCGGCAACGCTACAATAAAGATAACTAAAAAAAGTCCGTAAAAGACGATCCTGAGTGCTCCCAGGGCACGGAGTATTTCTGATAACGGCACCAAGATAAAGGCGCCTATCATAGGACCGGCAAAGGTCCCCATCCCGCCCACAACGGCCGCTGCAACCGGCATAATGGCGTAATCAAGGGCAAAGCCGGGCATGCCGGCAAACATATCAATATGGGTCCCGAATGCCCCTGCAAAAGACCCGACCGAGGCCCCTAAGAAGAGGATCTGTGTCTTGTACCAGTAAATGTTAATTCCCGCATTCATCACGGAACGGTCATTGTCGTTTATTCCCTTAATCACAAGGCCATAATCGGAGGCCATTAGACGTCTGAATCCAAATAATGCTGCAAGAAGTGCCAACTGAATTACATACAGGGCCGTCAATTGATTGGGAAAAGGGGTAAGACCCGGGAGGCCCTCCGTGCCGCCCAGTATACGTGTAGCCTCCACAAGCCGTGAAAACATAAGGGGAAGTACCAGCGTAACCATGGCAAAATAGATCCCCCGGAGTCTTAGAACGGGGAGAAGGAATACGGTGCACAAGAGCCCGCCCCCAACCGTGGCAACCGGTATTGTAAAAAGCGGAGACCATCCCCAGTAATGGTTCAGTGTACCTGCGATATAAGAACCAATTCCGTAGAACAGGGATTGACCCAATGAAACAAGTCCTGCTGAAATGAGCAGGTCCCAGCTAATTGCAAGGAGCGCATAAATCGCTGTGGAAATAAATATCTCCTGCCAGTAAGGGCTCATAAAAGGGGCAACCCCCAGAAGTCCAACCACTGGAACCGCCCTCGGCGCGAGCAGATAGAGCATTTCTCGGTAAGAAGACAGGGCAAATATATCTTCGGAGCGTGCCTTAATACCACGGTCTATTCTTTCCTTACGCTTTTTCATTGATCTCTTAAATTCTTTCTTCTAACTCCTTTTGACGGCTGAAGAGCCCTGATGGTTTGATGGTTAATACAACCGCAATGGCTATCAGACTCACAAGCATCATCCAGTGTGGCTCTAAATAATTGGCAGTAAAGGTTTGTGCATATCCTATCAATACGCTGGCAACCAAAATCCCGACCGTGCTGCCTAATCCCCCCACAATACAGACGGCTAAGGCATTGATAAGGACCTCATATCCCCCTTCCACGGCAATAGTACCTAATGGCAGTATGACTATAGCGGCAATGGCTGCGAGTGCCGCCCCAAAGGCCATGGAAAGCGCGCCGATACGATCGGAATCTATACCGAATGTGAGTGCCGTCCTCTCATCCTGAGCAATGGCCCGGAAGGCCAGTCCGGTTTTGCTGTGACGTGTGAAAAGATAGAGAAATAGAGTTAGCCCCACGGCTATTAGGGCAATGAACAGCCTTTGATAATCCACATAGACCTCTCCGAAGCCGATACTGCCGTCAAAAAAGACCGGCAGTGTATACTTAAAACCGACAAAATCAAAATACCGAAACAACTCCATAATTGCGAGGCCCAATCCAAAGGTTGCCATGACTTCGGACAGGGCCAGCCCTTTCACCCTCAGAATGACTATGTAATAAACCAGAAGGCCTATTAAGGCGGCGCATAGGACGGAAATGACAACTGAGAGCAGATAGGGCAAACCAATGGAATTCAGGATTATCCAAGTCAAAAACCCTGAGAAGATATAGATGGCCCCGTAAGCGAAGTTGGCCACCCCGCTGATGCCGAATGTCAGGTTGAAACCGATGGCAAGAAGGGCAAGAATGCAGCTATTGATAAAACCGTAAACGAGGGTGCCGATAAACATGGGAAAGTCCTGAAAATCAAAGAGAAAAATTTTGCCCGACCGGAATGAATCTCCCGACCGGGCAAAAATCTTAGTAACCCGTGGCTATCTTACCTTCCTCAACTGATGGCGGATAAACAACGAGCCTTTCACCATCACGCCACTGCACCATACATCCCAAAGCCGTTTCATTGGGGTCTGTACCATAAACAACCTGATGGCCGTCATTGAAACGGATGCGGCCCATGGCTCCCATCCGGTCTGTCTTTTCAAGTTCGGCCACGACCATGTCGCCGTCTATGGAACCGGCCCTTTCGATGGCTTCTTTCAGGATATAGACCATCTCATAGGCCGGAGCAGGAGAATGGCCTGCCTCAATGGGTTTTCCGTATTTTTTTTGGTATTTATTGTAGAATTCAACGGATTTAGGCACCTTAGGACAAGGGACATTGCCGATTTCAAAGATGGCGTTCATGGCCCCTTCAATCTTCTTATCAAACAATTCCCAGGACCCTGGACCTGCCAAGGGTGATATGAACCCCACTACCAGAGCCGGAACCTTCATGGACTTCCACTGTTTGACCAGGATACCGCTCTGGGGCATATCAAAGATGGGCATAATAATCTGGGTTCGCTTGGCCCTTGCCTGCATCAGGCCTGCTGAAAAGTCAGAAGCCCCGGTTGGGTAGGCCTGCTCGCCTAATACTTTCCACCCCGTTTTATCAAATACGAGTTTGACCATCAGTTCAGCGGTCTTCCGGGCCCAGGCCACGTCCTGATTCATAATAAACACCCTGTCGATGCCGAAATTCTTTTTAAGGAAGGCCATGGTGCCACCTAAGTACTTGATCAGGTAAACGGCGTTCAGGCATGTCCTGAAGGTGTATTTGTATTTATCATATTCGGTCTTCACCTTTTGCTCCATGGCAGGTGACATAGCCGTTCCGAGGATCATCGGGACTTTATATTGACTAACCACGTCCATGCAGGCAATGGCACATTCGGACCTGAAAGAGCCGAACACAATGAAATTTGCATTATCCTCCAGGATCAGCTTTTTGTGGGCCTTTATTACTTCGGCCACAGGTACGCCCGGTTCAGCCCCCCTGGCATCAATGGCAACAACCTTGAAGGGTCGTTTTTCACCCGCCACATTGACGCCACCGCTATCGTTAATTTCCTCGACTGCCATATTTACGCAGGCAAGGCCCTCCTTACCCTCGAGGAACCCGAGGGAGGTTGGTACCCCCAAAATAATTGGCTCGGCAGCAAGGGCGCTGTTGATCGGGATTGCCCATACAGCCAGAAAAGACAATACAAGGGTCAAAAGACATATTCTTTTTTTCATGACTTCCCTCCTTTAATGGTTGTTAGTACCTGCCAAGCACACGACGTGCTGTGATCAACTTTTCTATCTCTTTTGTGCCTTCATATATTTCCAGGACCTTTGCCGCCCTGTAAAATATTTCAATATCATGGTCGTTCATATATCTGTATGTCCAGGCGTTCTTTGGAAAGCTCGAAATCCATGCTTCTTGACAAAAATCTCCTCAGACAATAGATCGAAGAATATGATAATGAACCTTGTGTGTCAAGAAAACCCTGATTCACCATCAAGGCTGGTTGACTTGTCTGGATGTGTTAGGTAGTGTTATTTGGCAAGTTCGTAGGTTCAGAGCTAGGGATTGGCAAAGGTTAAAAAAATGGAAGAGAAGATAAAGGCACTAAAGGGAACACTTAAAAAGGCTGATAGAGTTGTAATATTAACAGGTGCGGTATTGGCAGAGATCAATCTTGAGAGCACACCCCATTCCCAATTCATGGACTTTGTATTTCATGGAAAGGCCGGAGATATACTTCCCAGGCTTGTGGAGGGCTGGGCGTGAGGTCATCGGGCGCCATCACACTCACAACGGATTTTGGCCTTGAAGATCCCTATGCAGCCGTTATGAAAGGTGTTGTCCTTTCAATCAATCCTGCGGCTCGGATCATAGACATCAGCCACTCTGTAAAAGCAGGATCCATAATGCAAGCAGCAGTGCTGATTAGTGAAGCGTATCCGTTTTTTCCGAAGGGAACCGTCCATGTTGCGGTAATCGATCCGGGCGTAGGTGGAAAAAGGCGCCCGATCCTGGTCAAAACAGAGAATCATGTTTTTGTTGGGCCTGACAACGGAATCTTCTGGCCCATTATTAAGGAACATAAGCAGACAGCGATTATCCATCTTACCGAAAGCCGTTACTTCTTGCCTGATATCAGCCATACATTTCACGGCAGGGACATTTTTGCGCCCGTAGCAGCTCACATATCAAGAGGTATAGACCCCCTTGAAATGGGACAAGCCATAGGCGATCCCGTACAGCTTGAGTTTCCGGTGGCGGTGCAGAGAGGTGATGTCCTCTATGGTCGGGTAATGCGAATCGATCACTTTGGAAACCTGATCACCAATCTGAAAAAAAGAGATCTTGAAGAATTCCTGGGACCGGAGAGATCCGTCATAATACTTGGAAAACTGGCCATTGAAGGATTGCGGAATACCTACAGTGAAGTAAGGGCAGGTGAGACATTGGCCCTGATCGGAAGCTCAGGTTGTCTTGAGATAGCCGTCAATACGGGACGTGCCAGCGATATTGCGGGAACAGACCCGGACAGTATTATTGGTATGGAGATTGAAGTGAGGCGGGTTTAAAGATCAACTGATCTTTCAGCTAACGATTTAAGGTATTCCTCCCACTCTAGTGGCAACATGTATTTTTTCTTGTTATTGCATTCCTTACAGGCAGGCACGATATTTCCCTTTTTGCTTTTCCCTCCCCGGCTGAGTGGAACTACATGATCCATGGTTAAATTCACGCGTCCTACTTCCCGGCGACAGTAATAACATACCCCGTTTTGGATCTTGTTCAGCCACCACTGGGAGCGTCTTAGGCGCCGGGCCTTTTCCTTTTCCCGCCCTAACTCTTTCTCGCTTACATTACCGGGCTCGAATGCCATGACAGGACTCTGCAAAGACATGATCAGTAGGTTTTTAGGCCTTGTCGCTTTGACTGAAATCGCCAGACCGCAACGCAGGGAGAATGGCCCAGGATCCAAGGTTTCGGAAGGTTCGGGTTACCCGGAGCTACCGTGATTTGCAAGCGCCTTGTGCTTTGTGCCTTCGGAATCAGACGGCTTGCAATTCTCAATAATATCGGTCGATTCAACACCAATGACGTACTGGCCTTTATGCTTTCCGCTTTCAATCTTACTTCTATGCTTTACCACGGCATCTACCTGGATCATAGTCCATGTTGCGTAGAATGTTATGTCCTTTATCTTATCGCCTGGCTTTAACATGCGGAGCAGCTCAATATCTTTTTCCGTTACCAGAAGACCCAGGCCGTGTCTTGAACAGTCAACAATATCCAGCTCATATGACCGCCCCTTTCCTGATTCATCTCCCAAGCTGAACTCAACGGAGATAAAATCAGGCATTTTCGGGATAATTCTGTCATCCCTTCGTTGCTCTTTTATTTCGAGGGAGTCAGGGAATTCAATTACAATGCCAAAATAGGGATAATCACTGCTTATTCCTAAGTATCGGCTGTTAAAGCGCAATTGTACTTCACCCAAAACGCACTCAATCAGGACATTCGGGGATGATTCAATAAGACTGTTTCCCTGCTCCGGAAAGACTTTTTCCATGATCAGGACAGGCTGTTTTTCAGGGGTATTTGATTTGCTTTCAACGGCTCTTGAGCCCAATTTGATAAATTTTGATCTGAAAGGATTCTCCTGCCCCTTTATTCGAACTCTGATTTCCGTCTTTTTTAGAATCAATAGTTCGAAAATTTTACCAATTTGTTGTTTGTTTATATTTACGGACCAATCCATTTAAACTCCGGATAATTATAGTCATGTGATTTGAGGCTTTTTAGACCGTCAGTCCAGTTTAAAAATTTATTGGCTATCAATAACAGGGGGAGTCCCACCGGCGTAAGCCCATGGACAAATATTGTTTGATTATATAAGGCTTTGCATCAGACGGCAAGTAATTTCATTTTACCCAAAAACTATCCTGTTGACGGAAAATGGAAGAATGTGTAAAAATATCTTATCAATGTATCCTGATCTCTATCATTTAATGAAAGAGGCGCTCAAGGAGGCTGAAAAAGGCCTGATAAAGGGAGAGGTTCCTGTGGGCGCTGTGCTGGCCGGTTCAGACGGCCGGATCGTGGCAAAGGCCCATAATCAGCCGATAGCTCTGAATGACCCCACCGCCCACGCTGAAATCCTGGCACTTAGAAAGGCGGGCTTGGTTTTACGGAACTACCGGCTGAACAACACCATTCTTGTGGTAACCGTAGAACCTTGTCTGA
>CAZUHR010000064.1:0-12339 GCA_964620335.1 uncultured Desulfobacteraceae bacterium | reverse complement strand
ACCCCCGACCCACTGATTACAAATCAGTTGCTCTGCCATCTGAGCTACGCTGGCCGCACAACTGAAAAAGTCGAAATAGCTAGTTTAATTTTAATAAATTACAATTTCAATATTAGAAATAGCCAAAAAAACGTGTTTATTTCAGAAAAACTCCTAATTCATTATAAAATCAACCTTTTTCTTTGAATTACTCAAATTTAGATTAAATTTTTCTTTTATAATTATATATAATAAATCCTTGTTGCGAAAATATCAATACCTTTCACTTTATTAGCTTTTACCACATATAAATCATGAAATTAATCGCCTGCATCCTTTTACAATTTTTGACATTAATGCTTGAACCCTTCTGTTCTTTGTGTTATCAGAAATTTAAAGCGGAATCAGAATAAGAATTGTGCTAAAACTATCAAAGCTTTAAGGAGGTATTGAAATGGCAGCCTTAGCCGGAGGACTTGCAGCATTGGTGTTGGGGATCATAGGAATTATCGCATGGTGGGGCTATTTCGTTAAGGCCCTCATGGCCGGAATACCAATCATGTTAATCCTGGGTGGAGCCTTAGCCGCGTATCTGGGATTTGAGGAGATTAAAGACAAAAGGGCCGAAGAGACATTCAGCGACACAACTACGGACGAGAAAGACGAAGTTATTAAAAACCTGAAAGAAGAAATCCAAGAATTGAAGGGAGAAAAGCCAGAGGATCAAGAAATTAAGGACGAAGAGAAGGAAACCGATAGTACTAAATAAAGGGCTCCAATAGTCTCCAGACTCACTAGTCTGGAGACGAACAAGCTCTATAATCTTTTTAAAATTTCTAACGCATTAAAAAAATAGTTGATTTCAAACTGAGCGCTTTCTTCAGAATCGGAGCCGTGGACTACATTTTTTTCTATGTCCGTAGCAAATTCTCGGCGGATGGTCCCTTCTTCGGCCTCTTCATAATTAGTCGCACCCATCAATTTACGATATCTCCTAATAACGTCAGCCGCCTCCAAAACCATTACCACAGAGGGGCCGGATGACATAAAATCTGTAACACTTTCAAAAAAAGGTTTTCCTTTATGAACGCTGTAAAAACCTTTGGCCTGATCCTTGCTCATCTTTATCATTTTCATGGCCGTGATCTCTATTCCCTCGGCTTCTAATCGTTTGATAACCTCCCCAATCAAATTTCTCGACACACCGTCCGGCTTGATAATCGATAATGTTCTCTCTTTCATAAATATTCAACCTCCAGAATCTTTATCTCATTGACCAGCAATTAATATTTTTGTTATACACCGTTTCTATAAAACAACGCCATGTATTATCCGTCAAGGAATTTCTGGAAGATATGTAGAAACTGATCAGTTGTAATGCTTGGACTTGGAAAGGAATAGAATATGTCATCAAAAAAACGCGCAAATGATGTAGAAAGAGGCCTAAGGATGGAACGTGAACATCAATTTAGGTTTAACTGTCATCCTGAGATTTCCTGCTTCACAAAATGCTGCCAGGATATAACCATTGTCCTGACCCCATACGACGTTCTACGTCTGAAAAACGGGCTTGGAATCTCTTCGGATGAATTTTTGGAAAAACACACCCTGATCGTTCCTCAAGAAAAGCGCCTGATCCCCATAGTTATTCTCAAAATGAATGAAGACGACAAAAAATGTCCTTTCGTCTCAAAGAAGGGGTGCGTTGTCTATAATGACAGGCCGTGGCCATGTCGCATGTATCCCCTGGACATAAAGGATGATGGAACATTCAGTCTAATCACTGACAGATCCAAATGTCTTGGGCTTGTGGAAAAAGATTTGTGGAAGATATCGGACTGGTTGTCAGATCAAAAAATTGAGCCTTATGAGGAGATGAACGAGCAACTGTCCAGTATAACTATACCACTGCAGGCCCGTGAACTAGATATTGATAACCCAAAAATTAACCAAATGACCTTTATGGCCCTGTACAATCTGGACAAATTCAGGGAGTTCGTCTTCAAAAGTACTTTCCTCGATAGGTTGGAGGTGGAACCGGAAAGAATTGAAAAAATTAGAAATAATGATGAAGATCTCCTTAAATTTTCTTATGATTGGATTAAGTTTGGCCTTTTTGGTAAAAAGGTTTTTGGGGTCAAAGATAACGCCTTAAAAACGACTGATGAAAAACAATCCTAAACAGGCAAACTTTAAACCTCTCCTGGAGAACACTTTCAAATTCCGGTGCTATAAAGGGATTGAATGTTTTACCAAATGTTGCGCCGATCTCAAGCTTGTTCTCACACCCCACGACATCCTGAAAATGAAAAATCGACTGGGCATTTCTTCTGATAATTTTCTGGACAAATACACGGATCAAGAGACGGATAGCACCTCACGATTCCCCATGGTGAGACTCAAGATGAACCGGGATGCAAAAAAGAGCTGCCCGTTTGTCTCACCGGACGGATGTACCATCTACGAAGACCGGCCCGGAGCCTGCCGTATTTATCCATTAGGTAGGGCCGCCACAAAACCGGATGTTCGGACAAAGGCCTTGGAGAAATTCTTTCTTGTGGTTGAGGACCACTGCCTGGGCTTCCAGGAAGATAGAGAGTGGACTGTTGATGAATGGATGAAACATGAGGGTATCCATGAATACAATGCTATGAACGACCCATGGTTGGAGATTATCACGTCTCAGAAATCCTTGGGACCGGAGAAAGATCACCATCGAAAAATGCAAATGTTTTTCATGGCTTCCTACAACCTGGACAGGTTCAGGGAATTTCTCTTCAAAAGCAGTTTTTTTGAGCTTTTCGATATCGATCCGGACGCACAAGAAGACCTGGCAACCGACGACGTTGCCTTGATGCAATTCGCCTTTAAGTGGTTAAATTTCAGCCTGTTTGGCGACAAAACAATGCAAATCAAATCCCAAAAAGCAAATGCATAGACTGATTTTCCTCAACCCTTTGAATACGTTACCTATAAAGACGGTCACGAGTAAAAGGTCCCACAAGTCTATATGTTCCAAAGAGGCTCCCGGAGAACCGATTCTATTGGAGGCTGATGGAAAATCTCCAGAAACAAGGCTTCCGAAACCGGTGACCCGCTCATAGGGTGGGGACTTCAAGCACAGCGGGGACAAATCCCGAGGAATGAGACGTACGCAGAAGTACGCCGCAATGATTTGCCCTGTTGAATCGGCTGCGCCGTCTCGCAAAGCGAGAATTCAACAGGGCGAGGATGAGGATAACGCAGCCCTTCGGCTTTGCTCAGGGGCGTGAGAATGTCGAACGGTAGATGGAGATTTTCCGACAACCTCCTAGGGAAGGTTGAATATCCGCTTCAAAAAGGCTTGATATTCTCCGATGGATTCCGTTCTTGCTTCTTCAGGGCCGCCGATAATTCCTCCGCCCTCCACTTTACAGTCGGCTGTTAAATCACCAAAGTCAGCTAAATTATCAGCCCTCTTTTCGGTGTAGGGACAAAACCAGGTGCCATCATCCTGAAGTTGCAAATATTTGTGCTTGCACTTGGTGAAATCCGAAAGAGCTGGATATGGTATTACCTGTCCGGATAATGATGAAAAATCAAAGGCGCAATAGGCGTCCTCATAAACAACGAACTTAACACCCGCGCCTGATGCATTGGCCCGCTGAGCATAATCAATACAAATTGATGCTAATGTGACGTTATCTTTTTCAGCTAAAAGCATCAGGATTGGAGCTCCAGTGAAGTCAATATTTCTAACCTGTCTTAAGCAACACGGATAATAGACAATTGTTGCCGCAAACCTCAGGTCACCGCTGCTTAGGGAGCGGCGGATCTTTTCTGATGAGGCAAAAAGCGCTACGCTGCCTCCTCGACCCCACCCCATGAGGGCAATCCTGTCCTTATAGATTCCGGGATGGGTGCTGAGCAGCTTCAGGGCGGCGTAGGCATCGGCAACCCTCATGGATTGAGCAAGGTTTTTGAAAGCTTGGGAAGCCCCCTGGATGTTACGCGGTTTATGGCTGTCAACGACGAAAGCTGCGAATCCGATGTCGTTTAATGCACTTGCCACTTCAAAATAATGGTCTGTGGCCCCTGAAACACCAGGCAGAATAATTACTGCGGGCACTTTTGCGCTGGTATTTTTCGGCATGCTCAGGGTGCCGAATATGGTGACATGCTCACCCGGGCTGCCCCCTGTGAGGATACTTTTAAATGTCGGGTTATTGGTGCTGGAGAAAAAGATCTTGCCCTCCTGACCTCTGGAAAGATCTTTAAGCGGTTTCTCCTGTGCGTAAGTTGTCGTAACTAACAAAATCAATAAAGAAAATCCTATAATATAAAATCTTTGACACAACATAACCATTCTCCCTTCTTTCTTTTTATGATATTAATTTTATAGCCAATGTTTCTTCCAGTGGCATACAGCTATCGCTGCTTGAATGGTTGGCCACGTTGGGCTTTTGATACCTATTCCTTCGGCAATTTAATACTTCCCGTATGCCTGAAGCAGGCTTGGAATGTGCCTGGGGTGATCGGCTTGCCCTGCATAATCACCCAACCTTCGCCGCTACCTGTGATGCCTTTCCATTTGCCAGTACCCTGCAGAAACTTCCAAATGCTCTTTTCCGTTTCAACACGGGTGACTTCCCCGACAATAAAGTCCCCATCGGAATCCATGATCTTGAAATAACCGGTCTCGCTTCTTTTGCCAGCCATAACCCGAATGACACCTACACAATGGAAGGTGGTGTTGTCGAAAACCTTGTTCTCGTGATTGCTACGAGAGATGCCTTTTAGATCGAAGCCGAAGACTGTTAATTCTTTGGCCGCCGACACCATTGTGATCGTCCCAGAGCCGCAGTCCGTGATATCGAAGGGTTGCTCAGCTTGTGCAACCGGAGTGAACACGACCAAACAAAGAATAATGGCGGCCGCCGCCCTCAGGATGGTAACGCTTCGCCTCTTCTTTATTGTAACCATGATGGTTCCCTCCTTTTTGATTCCAAGGTTTAGGATTTAGCTGGTGATTTTTCTTTAAGAAAGGTTATCCACCAGCCACAAAAACACCCTAACTTCCTCCTACATTATGAATCACCCCATCTTTATCACCTCCTTTTTGGTGTTTGATTTTCTGTTTTTGCTTTCCTGAAAGGTCTATTGCGCAAATAATATGCCAGAGCGGGGAAACGAGAGAAGGCGTTGTTGGTTAATTATCACAACGTATTGATTTACATATATAATTTTGTTTGAACCAGGTTCTCGGGTATGTCGTAAAATGGAGGAAGAACCATGCCGATTGTCAAGTTGGTAGACATATTGAATGATTTAATGTATATTTAATTAACGCCTGTTGCTTTCCTGTAATGCGTTAACAAACCTCCTATATCTGCATTCTAATTGAAGGACTTAGATGGAAGAAAAAAAGCAAGAGGTCTCGTTTACAAAGGAAGATCTTACCCTGTTTTATGAGGTATCGACCTCAATCCATGGCATACGAGACCTGGATGAGATGCTCCGGAGTATCCTGCTAACGATTAAGACAGTTTTCCATGTGGAAGGGGCATCCCTGGCTCTCCATGATGCGGAGCGAAAAGAGTTCTATTTTGTCCGGACCGTGGAAGTGGAAAAAAACGGAGATTATGAGAGGATGAAGAAGATGCGGTTTCCGGACCATCAGGGGGTAGCCGGATGGGTATTGAGGGAAAACAGGACTGTCACCATTGCGGATGTCTCCAAAGATGACCGATTCTTTAAGGGACTCGATATCCAGGAAAACTTTGCCACCAAGTCAATGATCTGCACCCCGTTGCGTACGCGTAAAGGGATTTTGGGTGTCCTGTATGCACTCAACAAACTCCAAGGTGAATTTACGCCAAGGGAGGCAAGACTGCTGGAGGTCCTTTCCGAAACAATTGCCATTGCTATAGATAATGCACGATTCTATGGAGAGCTCAGGAAATATGCCAGATCTCTGGAGGAGGAAAATCTCAGGCTCAAGTCTGAGGTGCGGTCCCGCTTCAACCTGCAGGGAATTATAGGTTCAAGCTCAGCAATGCGTCGTCTCTTTGTCCTTCTGGATAAGGTTTTAGATACAACGACCACTGTGCTAATCCAGGGAGAGACGGGCACTGGAAAAGAGCTCATTGCCAGAGTAATACATTACAACGGACCCTTAAAGGACAAGCCCTTTGTAACTGAAAATTGTGGTGCACTCTCTGAGACCCTCCTTGAAAGTGAGCTTTTTGGTCATGTCAAGGGCGCCTTCACCGGTGCTATCGCAGACAAAAAGGGACTTTTTGAACTGGCTAACGGGGGGACGATTTTTCTGGATGAGATTGGGGAGATGCATGGTACAATGCAGGTCAAACTGCTCAGGGTCCTCCAGGAAGGACAGCTCAGGCCAGTCGGTGGCAGCCAGTATCGCAAGGTAGATGTGCGGCTCATTACTTCCACAAATCGCAATCTCGAAGAGGAGGTGAGAAAGGGGAACTTCCGCAAGGATCTTTTTTATCGTATTCATGTCTTCCCCATCACGGTTCCACCCTTACGGGAGAGAAAAGAGGATATTCCCTTATTGGTTGCTCACTTTCTCAGGGAGTTCGCAAAAAAATTAAAGAGGACTGCTCCTCGACTGTCGCCCCGGGCATTGGATCTCCTCTCCTGGTTCGATTGGCCGGGCAATGTGCGAGAGCTTGAGAATGAGATCGAGCGGGCCATAACCCTGGCGGGAAGGGAGGGGGAAATCAGGGAAGATCATTTATCAGAGAAAATCAAGGTCTCATCGGGAAAGGATCTCTCAATACAGGAGGCCGAGGGGACATTAAAGGAGGTAACTAAGCGAATAGAACAACGAATGGTCCTTGAAGCACTGCAAAAGACCCGGGGCAACCGTTCTCAGGCGGCCCGGGCACTTGGCCTGACGCGCCAGGGTCTTCTCAATAAAATTGCCCGCTACAATATTAAGCTTTAAGGAGAATATCAAAATATCATCCTGATAATTCAAGACACAAATAATTCCAGTTTGGCTCACCTCACTTCAGCCCTGCCTTGCGCAGAGAGTCAAGTACAAGTTCTGTATCTGCTCGATTTTTATATAAGAGGCTACTCGATAAACGATCGAGGGAGAACTTGGGATCTATCCTGAGAACCTCTTCAGCTTCAGCACGGGCTTCCTCTTCTCGGCCCAATAGACTGTAGACAGAAGCCAAACCCATGTGGGCAAGCAAATGATCGGGATTGCTATGGAGTACTTTTTTATATAGGGCGATCGCCTCCCCATACCGGCCCATCATGCGATAGGAGGAAGCCAAGCCGGTCAAGTACCAGCTCCGAGGGATAGGATTGAGACGTATGGCCTTCTTATACAGCCCAATGGATTCCTCGATCCTTCCTGCAAAGTGGAGAGTAAAGGCCAGTGCCGCATGAGCGAAAGCCGAATTGGGGTCAAGTTCGACGGCCTTTTCACCTTCAGAAATGGCCTCCTCATAATGCCTTTTAACCAAGTAGATTCGGCCCAAAAAGGAGTAGGCCTCGGCCAACGAGTCATCCAGGGCAAGGGCCTTTTTGGTCAGTTCTTCAGCCTGCTCAAGAGACCACTGGGGTGATTTACTCGAGCCATAAATCAGATCCATCAGGTGGGTCGCACTCAGGCGCAAGTATGCCACTGCATACTTCGGGTCCAGGTCAACGGCCTCCTCATACATCTGCCGGGCCAGAATATTACCCTCTCTATTGAAACGGTTTGAATGCTCACGCCCCTGCAGAAGCTTCAGATAGGCATCAAGGTTGTCCGTCCCTCTTCCGTATACGCGGGCCTCTTCTCCTTCCCTCAACTCAACTTGCAGAGCTGTGATGATGTTTTTCGTAATCTCATCTTGAATGGCAAATATGTCTTTCAAATTCCGGTCGTAGCGTTCCGCCCACAAGTGATGTCCTGTGGTGGCATCAATAAGCTGGGTGGAGATGCGGACTTGTTCTCCCGCCTTGCGTACAGAGCCCTCCAGTACATAACGTACTCCCAGTTCACGGCCCACCTGCCGGACCTTCACCGGCTTGCCTTTATAGGTAAATGTCGAATTACGGGCAATTACAAAAAGCTTTGGAACCTTGGAGAGGCCGGTGATGATCTCCTCTGTCACGCCATCACTAAAATACTCCTGTTTTGGGTCTTCAGTCATGTTGACAAATGGCAGCACGGCTATAGAGGGCTCATCTGGCAACTCAAGGGCCGGAGTCTCCTCAGTGCCAACCTCTTCAGGGGGAGGCGCAGAACGCAAATAAAAACTCCGGATCGCCAAAGCCAAAGCTCCGGCAGCCAAGACGGCCATTACAGCCAGAGCCACCCTGTGCCAACGTCTTGAGCTCGCCCTTCTCTCGCCTATTACCTTCCCTGCATTTTCCGGATCCATTAAGACCCGGTATACCCTTACCGGTTTCTCAATGTTCTTGACGGCCTGCTCCCCCCAGGACTCATATCCCAGGCTTAGCTTATTTTCTACCTGATCAAAAGCCGTTCCTGAAATGCAAACGCCACCTTCCTCGGCAAGGCTTTCTAACCGAGCCGCTACGTTGACTCCGTCTCCATAGATCCGATCTCCATCCTCGACCACATCTCCGAGGTTGATGCCGATACGAAATTCCATCTTACGCTTTTCAGGCAACTCGGCGTTCCTGGCCTTGAGCTCTTCCTGGATCTCTACAGCACATTGCACCGCATCTACCACACTACTAAATTCGGCCAGCAGGTTGTCCCCCGGCGAGTCTACCACCCGGCCACGGTACTGCCTGATAAGTGCGTCCATGATCTCCCGGTAAGCGGTTAAAGTACGGACGGTCGACGCCTCATCATCTCCCATAAGGCGACTGTAGCCTTTGACATCCGCGCTAAGGATAGCGGCAAGCTTGCGTTTAAAGTCTTGCGTCGTCATGGGGTCACCCCTTAAAGGTCACAAAGCGAAAGATCGGAGGAAATAAAACTATAACAGCATGGGAGTGTATTTTTAAGATATCTTATTTTAGTTCCTTCAAAAATTTATGTAAACCTCATTATAGATGATTACTGTTGATTCATTCTATTATAGGATGATTGTCGATGATTCTCTCAGCTCCGCAAAAAACCACTTGCGAAAATGAGAATCTGGGCGGGGCAGGTTATTTATAGCTATCTTGAATATTTGTTCTACACAGCGGATTTGCAAGAACAAATTATTAGGATTGAAGACATGGGAAAAAACAAATGGACAAATATTATTACATAATTGGAAGTGCACAACGAGAGCTAACACCGCAGCAAGCTACGGTGTTAGCAACCGGATATAAATCAAACAGATTCCCTTTAGATTGCCGCGGAGGACATTAATTCTCCAAAAAATTAGGCAATGCCTTTGAGTTCCTCGTATTTTTCTTTCACACCCATCAGGTAAAGCACCACCGGCCTGAAAGCCAGATGGGCCCATTTGGCAAAAGGCACCTCAAGGACTAACATGGGTACGGCAACCATCAAATGAATAACATACAGGACATATGTGGACATGGGCCAGTCCAAAAGCCGGGTGAAATGGATAAAGATCCCTGTGAGCGTCGTCAACTGCAGGAGAATGAGAAACATCCAGTCTGTCCCGTGTGAATTCTTATAGGGCGTCTTGCTCTTCTTGAGCCGTCCGATCATCGCATAGGTGGTGCCGTAAAGAATGGCAAAGGTCGCATAGTATCCCAAGAGACGTACAGGGTGAAAAAACGGGTAGATCACATCGCGCTGAAACATGATCTTATCCCAGGAGAGGCCGATGACGTGTATACCACCGGCAAGAAAAACGACAACCAGCATAAAAACAGTGCTGTAGCCTGTCATGATCAACAGATGAACGATCCACTGCATTCTATCCGTGCACTCCCCGAACTTCCTTTGGGTAATAAAGTGAATAATAAGATCTTTTGCTTGCAGGATATATATCTCAAGAGGAATCTTTTTTATGAGATCCCCCATGATAAACCTAACGCACCGCCATGTATTGCTGAGCAACAAAAAAGTAAGAACGGCCGCCATGATAAGATCGGCAATTTCTATGGCGGGCGCTGGCCATACGGAATTGAGGTGGGCATGTTCCATATTGGGATTGCCAGCATGAAAAATCCACATTGCCAGGCCTATAAGAATGCCCACGATAGCCACGGCAATAATCTCAAACTTTTCGGAAGTATAAAATCTGTGGGCAAAACCCGTCCAGTCATATTGGGAAGTGAGATACCTCCGCATTGCCATCATGGCCTCACCGGGATCCGCTCCTCTCGGGCAAGTATCCGAGCAATCCCCGCAATAATAGCAAAGCCAGGGCTCCGGGCTCTTCAAGATTTTGTCCTTCAGACCCATCTGGGCATACTTTATTAATTTTCTCGGAAAGGTATTTTGCGGTGTGGAAAGGGGGCAAACCGCTGTACAATTTCCGCAGTGCATGCACTTATTCGCATCTTTCAGGCCGAATGCCTTCAGGTCCTTCATCAAATTTGGATCAACTTTAATACCCATTTTCATCCTCCTAAAAAATTACCACCCCTTGAAAGGATTGGGCCCAACTTCGTCGATTGTCTCCGCAAACTCATCCAATAGTGAGGGAAGCCTGTCGTAATCAATAATAGATACGGTTTCAAAACGCACACGTTCCGATTCCAACGCCAGTCTATTCAATGTCTCTGAAACCTTGCTCAACCGGATGTCTGCCAGCTCACTTCCCTTGACAAAATGGCACTGGTAATCATCACCGTGCTTGCAGCCCAAAAGAATGATACCATCAATACCCTTTGAAAGAGAGTCCGCAATCCATACCAGGTTCATCGAACCTAAGCACCTAAGAGGAATCACTCTCACCCAGGCATTGTATTTCATACGGTTTATTCCAGCCATATCAAGTGCTGCATATGCATCGTTTTCACAGGCAAGCACAAGAATCCGAGGCTTTTCTTCGTCCTCTTCAGGTACATTAATGGCCTTAATCATAGCGCCGATCATCTGCACTGAATAATTTTTGAAAGAGATTATACGTTCGGGGCAAGCCCCCATGCAGACACCGCAACGCCTGCATCTTGTTATCTGTGGTAAGGGATTGGCCTCTTCATCTTCGTTTATCGCTCCAAAAGGACACTCAACAGTGCACCGCTTGCACTGGGTACAACGCTGCATGGCAAACTCGGGAAATGTCATATCTCCTGCCCGTGGGTGTACAGCAGCACCCTGTGAGGTAAGCTCGATGCACTGGACCGCCTTCATTACCGCACCCGCAGCGTCTTCCTGGGCCGTGGCGATTCCCATGGGTCGCCGTACACAACCAGCGGGATAAATACCTGTGCGCCTGCTTTCATACGGAAAGCAGATAAAATGAGAATCGGGAAAATCGTAACGAAGAGCCGGAAGCTCAGGTCCTTGCCGGTATTCAAGATTCAAGAGTTTTGAACGCCTGATAACATCGAGTGGTACGTCAGCTAAATCCTCTTCCCCTTTTTTAGCTTCATCTTCTTCCTTTTGTTCCTTGCTGATATCCCTGCCAAAGGCTGAGACCGGAACCATCCCTGTGGCAAGGACCACCATATCCAGGTCTTCTATAAGAACCGCCTCTCCCAACAATTCATCTTCCGCCTCGACAGCAAGGCTTTCATCGCTTGCTTTGACCTCGGGAGACTGGCATCGGATAAATGTTATGCCTTCTTCCTGGGCCTTCAGGTACAGACTTTCAGACTGCCCGGGAGTCCTCATTTCCTTGTAAACTACGAATACATTGGCGTCCGCGTTTTGGGCCTTAATCTGCAAAGCCTGTTTAAGAGCAGTAACACAACACACGCTCGAACAATACGGCAGGTGATCAGGGTCCCTCTGTCCTGCGCATTGAAGGAAAGCGACGTTTGTCACTTCTTTTCCGTCGCTCGGGCGGACTATCTTCCCCCCATTGGATCTCTCTTCAAACATAACGTTGGTTATCACATTGGGAGATATCCCAAATCCCAATTTTTCGTCTAATTTTTTGGGATCATAGGGTTGCCATCCGGCCGCTAATACAATAGCCCCAATACTGTGTTCCGCCGTTGTCCCGTCCTGGCTTACGCTAACTTTAAAAACACCGGGGCCCCCAACGGTTTTCTCAACCTTGGCCCCGGTATAAACCTTGATCTTTTCATTCTGGGTGACTTCCTGAATGAGCGCTTCAAGATCATTATCATACGTCCCCTTGTAGGGGAATGTCGCTACCTTTTGTACCTTGCCCTGGAAGCCACCTAATTGGGGCTCTTTTTCCACCAATACGACCGAATGACCCGCTTTTGAGGCCTCTAAGGCTGATGTCATTCCCGTTAAACCACCCCCAACGACAAGGATGTCCCTGGATATTTCTT
>CAZUHR010000063.1:8713-12344 GCA_964620335.1 uncultured Desulfobacteraceae bacterium | reverse complement strand
CCATCCATCTCAAACCTTTCGAGGGTATTTTTCCTGGAAAGACATTCTTTATAGACCTGCCTGTAGCCAAGACCTTCGTCACGGGCTACGAGGTCTGCAATATCCTTTGTGCTCAATCTTTTCTCTTGCAATAGTTTCTCTATCCTATTCAATACCCCTTCCCTTAAATCCATAGTTTCTTCCTCATTATTCCCTTCCAGCACCAGTGTATATTCTCCTCTGGGTTTGTCTTGTGCTTGTGTCAATCCTGCCAAAATAACGCTTACCGGTCCCCTTTTCGTTTCTTCAAAAACCTTTGTCATCTCCCTGATCAACACCATCTGTCGATCTCCCAGTATCACTTTCAAATCGGCGAGCATTCCCTTGACACGGTGTGGAGCTTCAAAAAAGACCATTGTACGTTTCTCGGAAATTAATCCCTTCAAATATCTTTTTCTCTTCCCGGATCTGTTTGGCAAAAACCCCAAAAAAACAAATTTTTCCGTTGGCATGCCTGAAACGGAAAGCGCCGCAATCACGGCGGAGGGCCCAGGAATTGGGGTCGCTATTACCCCTTCGCTATTGGCCCGTTTAATTAAATAGGCCCCAGGGTCGGATATACCCGGAGTCCCGGCGTCGGTTACAATGGCTATGTCAAAACCGGATTTCAGTCTCTTAATCAATTCAGGGGTTTTGACGTTTTGGTTATGCTGGTTGTAGCTGACAAGCTTTGTCTTAATGCCGTAATGCCTGCAAAGCTTCCTTGTATGAACCACATTTTCAGCAGCTATTATGTCCACACCTTTAAGAACCTTCAAGGCCCTTAAAGTGATATCTTCCAGATTTCCAATAGGGGTTGAAACCACATACAGAGTTCCTGGCTTTGGATTTTGGATTTTGGACTCTGGATTCTGGATTCCAGAATTTTTCTTTTTTGAGTCTTTCATTGTTACACATTAAACAATCAATAGGCCAGGTCAAAGGCATTTTTGATCACTTCAATCCGAGGCTTGTCTCCCCACAGGCTTATAGCTACCACGTCAAACCTCGCACTGGTTTCAAAGCAGTCATTGGACTTCATATAGGCTAACGCTACCTTTGATAATTGCCGCCTTTTCCTGGCATCCACAGCCTCTTTTGCATACCCAACGGACCTACCGCTTCTTGTCTTAATTTCTATAAAAACCAGCGTCCCGCTATCCTCTGCAATCAGATCAACCTCTCCCAAAGGACATCGGTAGTTACGAATGATCTTCTTGTACCCCATTTTCTTGAGCCTCTTCAAGGCCAAGTCTTCACCACGTTTCCCTAGCTCAAGTCTTTCCCTTGTCAACCCGCAAAACCCCTTTAAAAGTTAACCGATGGACAGGGCATGGCCCAAATTTTTCCAAGGTCTCAAGGTGGCGTTGAGTTCCATACCCTTTGTGTTTGGCAAAACCATAAGCCGGATATCTCTCGTGATACGAATCCATGATTCTGTCTCTATACACCTTGGCCACTACAGACGCCGCCGAAATGCTTTTGCTGATCTGATCGCCCTTTTTAAGACACCTCTGAGGAATCTGTATAGGCACGCTGTTTATTCCATCAACAAGCAGAAATTCAGGTTGAGGGTCCAAAGCCAAAACCGCACGTCTCATAGCCTCAAGAGATGCCCTCAATACATTGAATTTATCAACATGCCCATGTGAAACAACCCCTATCCCACAACCTAAAGCCTGGCGATTAATAACTAAAAAAGCCTCTTCTCTGGCCTTTGCGGTCATTTTTTTCGAATCTCGGACACCTTCTAACTCAATTCCCTGGGGGAGTATAACTGCAGCAGCCACAACCGGGCCAGCTAATGGGCCTCTTCCAGCTTCATCAACTCCAGCAATCAAACCATACCCGCCCTTACGGGCCTGGTCTTCATAGAAAAATGGGTCGCACACTGATAAGCTGGTGTTCTCGGGGAAAAGGGACAGATTTTTTGGTGGAGTGAACAATAAACAGCATCACAAAGGTTACTTGCTAAAACCTTTTTTCTTTGACTCTTGCGGCCTTCCCTCTCAGTTTCCGCAGATAATAAAGCCTTGCCCTTCTGACCTTGCCCCTGCTGAGGATTTCGACTTTATCGATAAATGGGGAATGAAGCGGAAAAATCCTTTCCACCCCAATGCCGTAAGAAACTTTTCTAACCGTAAAAGAAGCGCCGGTATTCCCCTTCCTTTTCCGAATGACAACACCTTGAAAAACCTGAATTCGCTCCTTCTCACCCTCTTTTATCCTGGCATGTACTTTTACAGTATCACCTGTCCTGAAATCCGGGATATCCGTTCGCATCTGTTCCTTTTCCAGTGTTTCAACTATGTTCATTTTTTCCTCCAAAATAGATTGCTTATAGCCTTGGGTAATATGGAAATCCTGTTTGGTCCATCAGCACCCAGCTTTGAGCTCACTTACATTATCACCTGCCAACCAACCGGTCCAGAATGATAGCCGCAGCAGTCCTGACAGAAAGGTGATTGTAGCCCGCTCTCCCAAAAATTGGGTCTAGGACATAATCCGCGCGGTTTATAATCACCTTATCAAGGCCCCAGGCGGTCCCTAATATCAAAATAACAACCCTGCCATCCTGAATGAGGTTTCTTGCCTTTTCGTAAGATATATTTCGATTCTTTTGACTCGATGCATCTGTTGCGATCAACAAGGGAGGCTCGCCCTCCATGTCGGCTATGGCATCAATTGCGCCTCCCAAATACGAAACAAGTGTAACAAGCTCAATAGCCTCTTTTCTGAGCCTATTATACTTCGCCCCGTACCCAATGATCCAATGGTTTTTAACCCGTTCTGCCAGCATCTGCTGGTCTTCAAGGGGTGTGATAACAAAAAACCTCTTTACATCATAAGTCCTGGCGACTCTGGCAATATCGTGAAGATCTATCGTTGTTATGGCAGACGCAATTGTCTGATTGTTTTTGTTGTAAACTGGGTAATGAACAAGCCCGATGTAAAGACGCATGAGACCTTAGGTTAAAAATAAATGTGTAACAGCTGTACTTGCTCCCTTACATTCTTGCTTAACTTTCAACTTTCTGTTTTTTTTGATAAAAGCTTTTCATCCTCGCTGGTTAATCTGGCCTTTTTGAGCAAGTCTGGCCTTCTGTCACGAGTTCTCTTCAGGGACTCTGTCCTCCGCCATAACCGTATCCTTTCATGATCTCCCGATAACAGAACCGGGGGGACTTCCTCCCCCAGGAAAACCCTCGGCCGGGTATACTGTGGATATTCCAGCAATCCTTCCTCAAAGGAGTCTTCCAGATTGGATCTCTCTCCCCCCAGTACACCTGGAATCAATCGGCTTATGGCATCCATAACAATCATGGCTCCCAGTTCTCCACCACTTAAGATGAAGTCGCCCACGGACAGTTCTCTATCGATACAGATCCTTCTGATCCTCTCATCCACTCCTTCGTACCTTCCACAGACTAAGATGATTTGATCCCAAGAGGACAACTCCCATGCGGTAGCCTGATCAAACGGTTTACCCTGTGGACTAAGAAGAATTACAAGGCTCCGGCCATTAACCCTGTCAATGGATTTCAATGCCCGGTAAATGGGTCCTGGTTTCATGACCATCCCGTCACCACCGCCATAGGGACGGTCATCTGTG
>CAZUHR010000063.1:0-8613 GCA_964620335.1 uncultured Desulfobacteraceae bacterium | reverse complement strand
GGGTCCTGGTTTCATGACCATCCCGTCACCACCGCCATAGGGACGGTCATCTGTGTTTTTATGGACACCCCTTGCAAAATCTCTAATATTTATAATTCTCGCACGTACTATCCCCTTTTTGACCGCCCGTCCTAAGACACCTTCACTTAGATGGGCGGTAAACATTTCAGGGAATATGGTAAGGACATCAACCCTCATTCAAATCCAATAATCCCTCAATTGCAGAAATAATCATCTTTTTGCTTTCAAGGTCTATCTTATTAATAACCTCATATATTGCGGGAATCAAAATCTCCTTGGTTTCCCCCTTGACAATATATATATCATTACCCTTTGCCGGAATAATCTGAGAGATCTTCCCTAAGTATTCTCCAGTGTCCAGGTAAACATCAAGGCCCAATAGCTCAAACCAAAAAAATTCATCCTCCTCACAGGCAAGGGCATCTTTCCTTACTAGTATTTCTGACCCACTATATTCTTCCGCATCATATCTGGAATTTAAACCCTCCAGCTCCATCAAGAAAAAGTTCTTATGCGGTTTTATTGAAATCAAAGTGTGTTCGATGATTTCACCTGATGAAATGAGTTTGAGGAAGA
The DNA here is from genome assembly GCA_964620335.1 of uncultured Desulfobacteraceae bacterium. Lineage (GTDB taxonomy): Bacteria > Desulfobacterota > DSM-4660 > Desulfatiglandales > Desulfatiglandaceae > JAFDHL01. The sequence goes on along the minus strand of CAZUHR010000063.1, from coordinate 8,016 downwards.
GACTCCCAGCATCTGTAAAAGAAGCTTCTCCCCTCGCATAGGGCAATATACGAAGGAGACCTCTCGACCCGTGAGGCTGGATTACCTTCCCCACAAGGATCAAACTACCGGGTGAAACCTGGGCCAAGACTATTCTATGATCTCCAAAACGGATCGCTTCTTTATCTTTGTGGAGGCTGCACTAAGAATTGTTCTCATAGCCCGTGCCGTGCGACCCTGTTTGCCTATGACCTTTCCCAGATCTTCCTTAGCCACTTTCAGCTCAATAACAGAGGTCTGTTCTCCTTCTATTTCCGTGACGGCGACCTCCTCTGGCTTATCCACTAGCGCTTTCGCGATGTACGCAATCAAGTCCTTCATCTCGCTCACCTCCATGTTTGACTTCACCACCACGTCACATCAATTTCCGGTTTAATGAGACTTCAGCAATCCTTGCTTTCTTAAAAGGGCCCTCGCCGACTCCGTAATAATCGCCCCTTTCTCCAGCCAGTAATTGACTTTATCCTCTTGAACCTTTATAACCGCCGGATCCTTCATTGGATCGTAATAGCCTAATATCTCTATAAACTTACCGTCACGCGGTGCTTCCGAATCAGCTGCAACCATACGATAAAATGGTTTCTTTTTGGCCCCCATCCTTGTCAACCTAATACTAACTGCCATTTGCCTTTATCACCCCCTAATATTAATAAATTTTGAAAACGTGCTATTTCAAGAAAGACTCCATGCCGGCAAAACCTCTCTTGCTCACATGCTCCATCATCCTTTTTGTTTGAGCAAAATTCTTTAAAAGACGATTAACATCTTGCACTCTATTGCCGCTGCCTCGCGCGATCCTCTGCCTTCGGCTCCCGTTTATGAGCTTATAGTTTCTTCTCTCTTCCCTTGTCATAGAATTAATGATGGCCTCAACTTTGATCAATTCATTCTCGTCCGGTTTCAGTTTCCTTAGATTCTTCATCTGCCCGGTTCCCGGCAGCATACTCAAAATCTGCTCAAGAGATCCCAGCTTTTTCATCTGCCTCAATTGGGATCGGAAATCCTCAAGATCAAATTCGTTTTTCTTTAGTTTCTTCGCAAGTTTCCTAGCCTCTTTTTCATCGAACTCGACTTGAGCCTTTTCAACAAGGGAAAGCACATCTCCCATGCCCAGGATTTTAGAAGCCATTCTATCCGGGTAAAAAGGCTCCAGGGCATTCATCTTCTCTCCGACACCGACAAATTTAATCGGTTTGCCGGTCACCGCCTTGATGGACAATGCAGCGCCGCCTCTTGCATCCCCTTCCATCTTGGAAAGAATTACACCTGTAATATCCAGGCTCCTATTAAAGTGTCCGGCAACATTGACTGCATCCTGCCCGGTCATGGCATCCGCCACCAGGAGTATTTCACTGGGATGCATTTTGTCCTTGATCCTCACTAGCTCTTCCATCAAGGCTTCGTCTATATGAAGACGGCCGGCCGTATCGATAATTAATAAATCAGCACCCACTCCGCCTGCTTTTGATAATGCATCCAGACAAATCTCTTCTGGCTTTAGAGCCGAATCTGTGGGATAAACGGGCACATCAATCTCTAAACCCAACTTTCTTAACTGATCAACGGCAGCAGGCCTATAGACATCCGCCGGGACAAGATAGGGCTTTCTGCCCTGCTTGCAGATAAACCTCGCCAGCTTGGCTGCGGTTGTGGTCTTACCTGAACCCTGAAGACCCACTAACATAATACAATGGGGCGTCCTGCCCGGAAATTCAAGTCCCTGTTTGGCACCCCCCATCAAACTGGCCAGCTCTTCATTGACAATCTTTATTATTTGTTGGCCTGGAGTCAAACTCTGAAGGACTTCTTGCCCCACAGCACGTTCCCGGATGTCTTCCACCAGCTTTTTAACAACTTTGTAGTTAACATCTGCCTCCAAGAGCGCCAAACGCACTTCCTTTAACGCGTCACGGACATTTGTCTCGCTCAATCGGCCACGTCCGGTTATATTTTTAAATGTGCTATTTAGCTTTTCAGTCAGGCTTTCGAACATTATTTACGGTCCTTCATTCCCGAAATCTTTTAATTTATTCCATTATTTGCTTTTATGTCAATAAAAAATCTAATCATGCTTTCCTGCCTAACGGCCATTTTTTTACAAATTTTACCACACTCTCTTTATTTTTCCATTAAAATAATCAACAAGCGAGTATTTCATTTGCCTGAAACTCCTTACATCAATTCCCGCATTACCCGGTTCTTTAAAGTCTATATGCCGCAGAGTCGCATCCGCAATAGCTTTTAAATTATACCGGTTTTTCGGGTTGCCATTGCGATATATTACATCTAAAATTGACACGCTCAATTAAACTAATTTATTTCAAATCAACTTCTTGGTACTTGACAAGTAAAAAAGGTAAACACATTGAATTTAAAAACCATAGATAATGAAGGAATCATTAGACCTCTTAAGCGAAATGGGGAACCCCGTGTGAGTCCGGACGTTTTGATGGTGACGATTCCTTCAGAACTGAAATATCTGGTACGCTTGTCCAAAGCAAAAGAAGCCCCATCCACAATAATGAATATGTTTCGCCTATACCAGATAGAGGATGGATCCAAAGCTCCTCTTACAATTTCAGGTCCATTTTTTGGGGCGCCACAGGCCGTCATGGCCTTGGAAAAGCTCATCGTTTTGGGTGCCAAGAGGATCTGGGTTCTAGGATGGTGCGGATCTTTGCAGCCAACTTTACGTATCGGGCATCTCATAATTCCAACAGCTGCGATCTCTGAGGAAGGCACATCCTCGCATTATCCTATTGGTGAAAAGGCCCTTGAATCAGATTCAAAACTCAACCGGATTCTGGAAAAAGAGCTGAAACGACACGCCTTTTCCTTTACAAAAGGTCCTATTTGGACGACAGACGCACTTTATCGCGAAACCCCAAATAAGGTGAAACAATATCAGACTCAGGGGATCTTGGCAGTTGAAATGGAAATATCGGCCCTTATGGCTGTAACTCATTATCGATCGATTGCAATGGCTGCATTGCTTGTGGTTTCAGATGAACTCTTTGACCTGAAGTGGCGGCCGGGCTTTTCAGATCCATTCATGAGAAATACATCGCGTTCGGCCGCAGAAATACTTCTAAATATTGCAGGTTCATTAACACGAGGTAGCTAAACCCTATCGTTGCATAAACAAAATGGCAAAACTGCAGCGTCCTCGACTTTTGCAACGTCAGGGTAAAGTCTCTGGTATTATGTTTTTTTATAAGGATTCTCTAGAAATGCCAAAAATAATTGAGGAGATTGAAGATCTAAAAGAAAAGATCAGGTACCACAATCACCGTTATTATGCCCTGGATGATCCGGAGATATCCGATGCCGAATACGACAGGCTTTTTCAACGGTTACTGGACCTGGAACGGCAGCATCCAGATCTTGTGACTTCTGACTCCCCCACTCAAAGGGTCGGAACGAAGCCCCAAAAAGCCTTTTCTGAAGTCAAGCATCGAGTTCCCATGCTCAGCCTGGAAAACGGATTTTCTGACAAAGACATTATGGATTTTGATAAGAGGATCAAGAAACTCCTAGGTGATACGCCCGGTTCTCAATACACTGTGGAACCCAAGATGGATGGTGTGGCAGTTGAGCTGGTCTATGAAGATGGCTCTCTTTCCGTGGCCTCCACAAGGGGCGATGGGTATATTGGAGAAGACATCACCGGTAATATTAAAACTGTTTTATCAGTCCCCCTGACCCTGACACAACCTGAAGGAGGGAGACCCATACCGGCCCTCCTGGAGGCAAGGGGGGAGGTGTATATGGAAACAGAAGCGTTTGAGGCCTTAAATGCCAAACGATTAGACAAAAACCTTCAGGCCTTTGCCAATCCTAGGAATGCGGCGGCAGGCTCACTGAGACAGCTTGATTCAAGAGTCACCGCAAAAAGACCTCTCAATATGTTCTGCTATGGTATCGGTGAAATCAGCGGCCCAGAATTTCATACCCAGTACGAACTGATGCTTTCTCTTCAGCAATGGGGACTAAGGGTCAACAGGCCGTATCTCAAGATATGTAATACAATCGCGGAGGCTGTAGATTACTGCCATCATCTTGAGGACATAAGAAACCAATTTCCTTTTGAAATCGATGGGGCTGTCATAAAGGTGAACCAGTTAAAACTGCAGGCCCGGCTTGGCCAGAAATCCAGAAGCCCTAGATGGGCCCTTGCGTTTAAGTTCAAATCCACCCAGGAAACAACGAAAATCATAAAGATTGATATCCAGGTAGGGCGGACCGGTGCACTGACACCAGTTGCTCACCTCGAACCGGTTCAAATTGGGGGCGTTCTGGTAAAACGTGCGACCCTCCACAATCAGGAAGAAATTGGAAAAAAGGATATCCGCGAATTGGACACGGTAGTTGTCCAGAGGGCAGGGGAAGTTATCCCGGAGGTCGTCAAGGTTGTTAAATCAAAAAGAACCGGAATTGAAAAAAAATTTTTCATGCCGACCCGATGCCCTGTATGTGGCACTAAGGTGCTAAAAAAGCCAGGTGAGGTTGTATTAAGATGCCCAAACCCTGACTGTTCTGTTCAGATCAAGGAATCCCTGAAGCATTTTGTTTCAAAAGGGGCCATGGACATCGATGGCCTTGGTGACAAAATAATTGCCCAGTTGCGAAATAAGGAGATGGTCAAAGAGGAGGCGGATATATATAGCTTGCGCTTTGAAGACTTAACTAAACTGGATAAAATAAAGGAAAAATCGGCAAACAACCTCCTCCAGGCCATAGAAAAGAGCAAAAAGACCACCCTTGCCAAGTTCATTTTTGCACTCGGAATCAGACATGTCGGGGAGCACATTGCTCAACTACTTGCAAATCATTTCAAAAGCCTCGAAAATATTCAAAACGCTAAAATAGAAGACCTAGAATACCGAAAAGGAAAAGGGGGTGTTAAAGACACTGGCATCAAGGGTATCGGGGAGGAAATAGCCAGGAGCGTTGTTTCCTTTTTTGAAGACATACAAAACAGGCAAAACATAAAGCGCCTGATTGAGGCCGGAGTACATCCTGAAGAGGTTTTTTCCGTTGCCTCTTCATTCCCTGCTGCAGAAAAAACCTTCGCCATAACAGGATCCCTCCGTTCCATGTCACGCTCTCAGGCCAAAGATCTCATTCGGAAAAAAGGGGGGAGACTTTCCTCCTCCGTAGGCGTAAGCACGGACTATCTGGTCGTTGGGGAATCACCCGGCTCCAAGTTTCAGAAAGCCAAAGATCTGGGCACCACAATCCTTAATGAGGATGAGTTCTTCAGGCTCTTGGAACAGGAATAAGGCTGATAAAAAATCAGACTATTGACAACGGCACACGGCACTATTAAAAAATAATTTCATGGACAAAATCAGAGTCCGTTTAGTCATAGAGGGCAGAGTTCAAGGGGTATTTTTCAGAGACTCCACTCGCAAGGAGGCCCTTTCCCTGGGTGTTTGCGGTTGGGTCAAGAACCGCTCAGATGGGGCGGTTGAGGCCCTTGTAGAGGGGCCTGAAGACAAGGTGAAAAAACTGGCTAAATGGTGCCATCAAGGACCGCCTTACGCCCAAGTGACCCGGGTTCATGAGATACAAGAGGAATGGGAAGGCGAATTCAGTTCTTTTGACATTGTTTTTTGGTGATAGGCTCTCAGTTGTTGTCCCTGCATGGGTTTTCTAATCAGGGGTGCGAAACTTGATTCATAATAAAATTATAAATTACAGAAAGGCATAATATGCGCAGACAATATATCATTGGTATATCTTTTATCATTCTGCTGTTACTTCTCATCCCATTTTCCGGGTGTACCAAAACAAAGTCCACGTTCCAGAAAATCCTGCCGGCATCAATGACCAAGAACAAAAGGCCGTCAAACCCGGATCTTAAAAAACGTGTCATGGTCCTGCCATTTATTGACCTCGCCGGGCTCGGGCCGGAAAGGGAAGCGAAGATAATGGGCGAATTTTTGACTGTTCTGAGAAAATCCCGCGATTTATTGCTTTTTGAGTCTCCGAAAGGCATTGTTTCGCTATCTAAAAACAAATTATGTGAATTGGGGATTGTTAAGCCAGAAAATGAACTTCTTGAAAAGGCTGAGGCTCTGGGCATGAATGCAATAATCACCGGCGTTGTGAACCCGATCCAATCCGCAAACAGGAAAACCGGTGTTTTGTTTTTGAGCAAATCCAAAAAGATCTACGAGATTTCCGTGGTCATTAATGTATTTGAAATCATGAGCAAGACACTCCTGCTAAACAATCTCGAATCAGAGGAGGAATGGGCCTCTTTGGGTGACAAGGCTAAAATCCAAGACGAAAAACAGATTGTTGATGAACTTCTGCGAAAAAATATGCCTCAAATACTGGACCGCCAGGCTTCGGCAGTTTCAAAAACATTATCTAATGATCCCTGGACAGGTATAATACTTGCCGTTGAAAAGAACACCATTAAAACTACTGCGGGAAAAGATATCGGGCTACGCCCAGATCAGCACTTCACAGTTTTCGCACGAGGAGAATCCATTTCCTCGGAAGGTGGCCAGTCTTACAGTCTCTTGGGCGAGAGGATAGGTGAAATAAGGGTTACTTCTATCATGGAGGACCATTCACTGGCAGTGCCCGTAGAGCAAGGCCCGTTTTCACCCGGCCAACCCATAAGGATGTCACATTAGCTGAGCATCTCCCTGGCATGGGCCACGGCACTAGGCGTAATTTCACGTCCACCCAAAAGCCGAGCAATCTCCTGGACCCTCGATTCGGAATCCAGCTCTGATATTGTGGCCTGAGTTCGCGCGTTTATAATTTGTTTTATCACCAGGAAGTGTGTTTTGCCCTGGCTTGCTATCTGGGGCAGGTGGGTGATGCATAATATTTGGTGATATTCTGCCAAAGACAGGAGCTTTTTCCCAACCACTTCTGCCGTGCCACCGCCGATACCCGAATCAACCTCGTCAAAAATAACCGTTTCTATAGAGCCGGTTCTTGCCAATATTGTTTTCACTGCAAGCATTAGCCTGGAAAGCTCCCCTCCTGATGCTATCTTTGCAAGCGGCCTCAATTCCTCTCCCACATTGGGACAGATCATGAATTCCACTTGGTCAATACCGTCGGCCCCAATCCTCCCAGTTTCCGGCATACCCCGGCCTTTCTGATCGTAAACCTCTTCATAGAACCTTACCCGGAATTTTGTCCCAGGCATGTTCAGATACTTAATTTCATTTTCAATGGCCTTTTCCAAAATTATCCTGGTCTTCCTCCTCTTTTTTGAAAGCTCCACGGCCTTTTCTGTTAACTCGGCTTCTAATATCTTTCGTCTATTTTCAAGTTCACTAAGCCCCTTCCTTTTTTCGTCAAGATCATACATCCTGGTGGCTAGCTTATCCCTGAACTGCAGGATATCTTCCAAAGTCGGGCCGTATTTTCGCTTGAGCCTGTTTATCTGCTCAAGCCTTTCCAATACCTCTTCCAGCTTATTTGGATCCATGTGGATCGTTTTTTGAAAATCCCTGAGAGAGAGCGAGGCATCTTCCAATTTTACTTCAATTTCAACAAGGGCATTTCTGATGGAACCGAGTCTATGATCGATCTCGGCCCCCCTACCCATTTTCTTGGAGTATTGGGAAACAAAAGAAAGGACTGAGTCATGTCTCTCATAAAGGGCCTGATACGCTTCCGTTACAATCCCCAACAGTTCTTCAGCGTGTTGAAGGCGGCTCTTTTCGTGGGAGAGCATCTCGTCTTCCTCAGGTATAAGCCCGGCCCCTTCAATTTCCTGTATCTGGAATCGGCTCAGGTCTTGCTTCTCTCCTATTTCCTGGATCTCCTTTTCCAAATCCTGGATTTCATCCTTTAAAGACTGGAGCCTTCCGAACATCTCACCCAACTCCATCCGTTCTTTCGAAAGCCCGCCAAAATCATCCAACAGATAAAGATGATTGTCCGGTTTTAAGAGAAGCTGGTGCTCGTGCTGACCTGATATGCTTATCAATCTGGCACCCA
>CAZUHR010000062.1:0-12538 GCA_964620335.1 uncultured Desulfobacteraceae bacterium | reverse complement strand
CTGGAGAACTTGGCCGGCATATCCAGCGAGGAGGCGAAACAGTTCCTTATTAGCTTAATGGAGTCAGAGGCAAGGCATGATGCGGCAAAAATGATGCGGAGGATTGAAAATGAGGCAAGAGCGGAGGCTGATCGGAAGGCCCAGGAAATTCTCGCCTTGGCTGTAAAGAGATACTCAGGGGATTATGTAGCAGAGAAGACAGTTTCCGTGGTCAACCTGCCCAACGATGAGATGAAGGGGAGGATAATTGGGAGGGAAGGCAGGAACATTAGAGCAATCGAAGCTGCCACCGGAATAGATTTGATTATTGATGACACACCTGAAGCCGTTATATTATCCGGGTTCAACCCTGTAAGGAGAGAAGTAGCAAAGATCGCCTTGGAGAGACTAATAGATGATGGAAGGATTCATCCTGCCAGGATAGAGGAGATTGTAACAAAGGTAGGTAAGGAAATCGAGGGAAGTATAAAGGAGGCGGGCGAACAGGCTACATTTGATGTTGGAGTACACGGTATTAATCATGAACTCGTCAAGCTCATCGGTCGACTGAAGTACCGTTCAAGTTATGCCCAGAACGTACTTCAGCACTCGAGGGAGGTCAGCTTTATCTGCGGCGTGATGGCGGCCGAGCTTGGTTTGAATGTAAAACAGGCAAAAAGGGCCGGATTGCTTCACGATATTGGCAAGGCCGTAGACCATGAGGTGGAGGGCCCTCATGCGATTATTGGGGCCGACCTTGCAAGAAAATACGGAGAATCCAACGAAGTCGTTCACGCTATTGCGGCTCATCATGAGGACGTGCAGCCTGAGTCTATTTTGGCAGTTTTAGTACAGGCGTCGGACACTCTTTCCGGAGCAAGGCCTGGCGCACGTCAGGAGATGTTGGAGTCTTATGTTAAGAGGTTGGAAGGGCTGGAAAAGATCGCCATGTCTTTTGACGGAGTCAGTAAGTCCTATGCTATTCAGGCAGGGCGCGAGATTCGCATAATGGTTGAAGGAAAAACTGTCGATGACGACCATGCCTTCATTATTTGCAGGGATATTGCAAAGAAAATAGAAAAAGAATTGACCTATCCCGGACAGATCAAGGTCACAGTAATTCGTGAAACAAGGGCAGTGGAATACGCCAAATGATATTGACGATTAATCCTTATTAATAAATCTTTCCACTTTTGCTTTTCTTTTCAAGTCCTCAGTATATTCACCAACCTGTTTCATAACCTTTTGCTGCTTAAGATATTCCTGAAGTTTCTCCTTTATATCTTCATAAGCGATTGAGGTTCCGGGTTTTTTGTCAATGGATTTGATTAGATGATATCCGAACTTTGTTTCAACAATACTACTAACCTCACCCGGCGCCAAAGCGAAAGCTGAATCTGCAAAAGGTTTTACCATTTGTCCGCGTGCAAAGTAGCCCAGGTCTCCGCCGTTGGCACTGCTTGGACACTGAGAAAACTCTTTGGCAAGAGATGCGAAATCTTCACCTTTTTTGAGCCTATTCTGGATATCTTCAATTTTCTTGCGTGCTTCAGCCTTATGGGAGTCATCCGCATTGGGGTCTATTTTGATCAAAATATGACTTGCTTTTACCATTTCAGGTCTTTTGAAATCGTCTGGATGGCTGTCATAATAACTTTTTGCCTCTTTGTCGGAAACGATCACTTTTTCGACAAATTGCTTATCAATTAATTGTCTTACAGCCAGCTCCCTTCTAATTTGAGTTCTTAAATCGGACTCAGAGATATTCATATTGAGCATGGCCTTCTTGAAGTCCTTTTCGTTTGGAAATCTTTTTTTTATTGTGTTTAGCTGTTCATTGATCGCGACCTCTTCAATTTTTATCCCATTGTTTTGGCTTTGCTGGTAAAGCAGTTCAAGATTAATAAGATTTTCGAGGACCTGCACCTTTAATATTTGAAGTTGTTCGTCCTTGACGGGTTTTCCCATGCTGGCAAGGCGACGTTTAGTGCCATTCATTTCTCTATCAAAATCATGTTGGGTGATTGCTAATCCGTTAACTACGGCAACTTTGGCGTCGGGAGACTGCTTTTCCGATGCGGATGACGGCAAAAAAGCACATGCCGTACTCACAAAAGTTACTAAAGCTAAAAACAATCCGGCTCGCTTTATCTTCATTCGGGTTTCTCCTTTTTGAGTCTTTCATATAGAGTAATTGGAGTTATGTGTCAAGGGTAGAGCCGACTCATGATATTGTGGTAGCTGTTTTTGTGCTTCTCTTTGAAACAGGATAAATAATCAGTGTCTTGTATCATTGATTGGGGCAACTGTGCTGGAGTTCTGTAAATATTTCTTTGTGTTTGTGAGTCGTTGAAGTATGATAAAGGTATGGCTAAAGAAAAAAAGATGGTCTTCCTGATAGACGGGAGTTCATATATCCACCGGGCATATCATGCCATAAGGAACCTTGCCAACTCCAAAGGGTTTCCTACGAACGCCTCCTTTGGCTTCACCAAAATGGTCCTGAAGCTTCTTAAGGATAAGGAACCGGAGTATCTTGCTATCGTCTTTGATGCCAGGGGTCCCACATTCAGACATAAGATTTATCCGGATTATAAGGCAAACCGGCCACCTATGCCGGATGATATGGCCGCACAGATCCCTGTTATCAAGTCAATCCTAAAAAAAATGAATATCAAGATGATGGAAAAGGAGGGATATGAAGCAGACGATATTATCGGGACTTTGGCCAGGGCAAGTGAAGAAAAGGGTTTTCTGGTGGTTATGGTTACCGGGGATAAGGATTTCAGGCAACTCGTCACTCCCAATGTCTCCATGTGGGATACCATGAAGGACGTGGTTACGGATCATGCCCATCTCAAAAAGACCTACGGGTTTGAACCTGCAAAGTTCATAGATGTGATGGGTCTTTCCGGTGACAGTACGGACAATATTCCGGGTGTTCCCGGCGTGGGAGAAAAGACGGCCGTAGGTCTGGTAAGGGAATTCGGATCTTTTGAAGGCGTGTTTGATAATGTCGAGCAAATAAAGAAGAGGAAGTTAAAGGAGAATCTTCAGCAATTCCAGGATAAGGCCGTCCTGAGCAAAAAATTGGTTACCATTGATCGTTTTGTGCCTGTTGACGACAATATTGATCAGCTAAAGATAGGCGAACCCCTTGGTGACGAATTGGCTGATATTTTCAGGGAACAGGAATTTAAAGGTTTATGGGAGCGGTTTGCAACAAGAAAAGAAGGGCCTAAGGATTACAACCTGTGTCTTTCAACAGAATCGTTACAGGCCTTAGTCAGACAAATAAAATCAAAGGGCATGGTGTCTGTTGACACGGAGACCACCAGTAAGAATCCCCTTGAGGCCAACCTCGTGGGCATCTCCTTTTCCTGCGTTGAGGGAAAGGCAACCTATCTGCCCCTCGCTCACCAATATTTAGGTGCCCCTTCCCAGCTAAACTGGTCAAAAGCCGTAGAAATATTGAAGGGAGTACTTGAGGATGAACAGATAAGAAAGATTGGACAGAATATAAAATATGATGCTGAGATTTTGAAGCGGCATGGAGTGACGCTCAAAGGAGTCCACTTTGACACCATGATTGCATCTTATGTCATCAATCCTGGTCTAAGGCAGCATAATCTCGATTATCTCGCACAGCATTACCTGAATCACAAGATGATCAGCTATAATGACGTAACGGGAAAGGGAAAAAATGCTTGTAATTTTTCAGAGGTTGATGTGGAAAAGGCCAAAGAATATTCTTGTGAAGATGCGGATGTTACCCTGAGGTTGTGGCAAATCCTTGATAAAAAGCTAAAATCGGATAAAAATGAGGATCTATTTTACGAACTGGAGATGAAGCTCCTGCCCGTTCTCATTGATATGGAGATGACCGGTATTAAGATTGACACGGGCTTTTTCAAAGGAATGTCAAAACGCTTTGCCGAGCAGCTAAATGAGGTTGAAAGGGAAATTTTCGGTGAGGCCGGTATGAAGTTCAACATCAATTCCCCACAGCAGTTAGGAGAAGTGCTTTTTGAAAAGCTTCAACTGCCAGTTCAAAGAAAGACTGCCAAGACAAAAAAATACTCCACAGATGTTAAGGTCCTGAAAAAACTTTGTGCCTTTCCCCATAAAATGCCAAAACTGATATTGAGATATAGGACCCTTGCAAAGCTTAAATCTACCTATTTAGATGCATTGGTTAAGATGGTTGATCCACATACAGGAAGGCTCCATACTTCCTATAATCAGACCGTAACCGCAACTGGAAGATTAAGCAGCAGTGAACCGAATCTCCAGAATATCCCCATACGCGGGGAAGAGGGCCGGGAGATTCGAAAGGGGTTTATTGCAGATGCGGGCTGTTACTTGGTTTCGGCGGATTACAGTCAGATTGAGCTCAGGGTATTTGCCCATTATTCAAAAGATGAGGCGTTTATAGAGGCGTTTACGCATGATGAGGATATTCACGCGCGTACCGCTTCAGAGATTCTGTCTTCCGGAAATGAGACAGTCACTCCTGAAATGAGGAGCATTGCAAAGACCATAAACTTCGGCATCATATATGGGATGGGACCGAAAAAACTGAGTGATGAACTGGGCATCGATCATAAGATTGCCAGGGATTATATTTCCGCTTATTATGGCAGGTATCAGGGCATTAAAAGATATACAGAAGAAATGATCGAAACAGCCAGAAAAAAGGGTTATGTCACTACGCTATTCAACAGGAGGCGCTATTTGCCGGATATTGACCATAATAATAGCAGGATTCGTTCTGAGGCGGAACGGATGGCCATTAATACTCCTATCCAGGGCACAGCAGCCGATCTCATAAAGAAGGCCATGATCAATATCCACAATCGTTTGAAAGAGGAAAAGCTCGGATCAAAGATGCTCCTTCAGGTCCATGACGAGCTCGTTTTTGAAGTGCCCGAACAAGAGCTGGAACGGGTCATGCCCATGATCAAGAAAGAAATGGAAAGCGTGTATGGCTTGAGCGTTCCTCTGAAGGTTGATATTAAGAAAGGTAAGAACTGGGATGAAGCACACTAGTTTCCAGCTGGAAACATTTGCTCATCCTCAAACAAAAAGACCGCTTCAACCTTCAACCTCGCAATCATTTGTCCTTTTGAGGCGTACTCATTAACAGGATGAACCACGGATAAGAAAAAATAAAAAATTGACCATAAGGGAAGTCTATAATGTCCTATGTTTTCGGACCTGTTCCCTCAAGGAGACTGGGCCTGTCATTAGGGATTGATTTGATCCCGCCAAAGACCTGTACCTTTGACTGTCTATACTGCCAGGTGGGAAGAACCACATCAAAGACGCTAAAAACAGCACCTTTTGTCCATGTCGAAACTGTCATTGATGAAATCAGAAAAAAACTTGGCAGATGCGATCCGGATGTTATTACACTTTCGGGTTCAGGCGAACCTACGCTCAATTCGGAAATCGAGCAGGTTATTGCTGCTATTAAAAAAATGACCGAAAAAAGGGTTGTCCTTTTAACAAACGGCTCCCTTTTCTGGAAAGAAGAGATCAGAAAACGTGCACTGAAGGCAGATATTGTCATGCCGACATTGACAAGCGCTTTTGAAAAAACATTCAGGGAGATCCATAGACCTCACCCCAAGCTCAAGCTTGATGTGATTATAGACGGCCTGAGGACATTTCGGCGGGAATATAGGGGGCAACTGTTTTTGGAGGTTGTCCTGGTGGCCGGTTACAATGAATCGGGCGAAGAGGTTGAAGCGTTAAAACTGCTGGCGGACAGGATTTCTCCAGACAGGATACAGCTAAATACTGTTGTACGCCCTCCCGCAGATTCGAGGGCCATGCCACTTGACAGGAGAAGGTTAGAAGATATAAGGATATTTTTCGGTGATAAGGCCGAAATTGTGACCGGTGACTTTGTTACAGGGAAAGGAAAAAACAGAGATTCCATGGCAGTCAGTCTTCTGGATATGATAAGAAGAAGACCGCTTAAGCCGGTCGATATATCAAATACGTTAGCGTTATCATTGGATGAAGTTGAGGATCTGGTAAAGGGATTGGTCATTAAGGGCTATATTCGCAAGCAAGAACATTCGGGAGAGATTTATTATGTAAGCAATCAGTAATCAAAATTTTTGCTGATAGCTGAACGCTTATATTTATAAGAACAATGAAAAGCACATTTGATAGAAAACAAAAAGTATCACGGGATTCTGAACAGTATTATGTTGGTATTGATGCAGGGTCTGTGAGTCTGAATTGTATTGCCATAAATGACAGAAGGGAGATTGTCTATGAATTTCCCTATGATCGCCATATGGGGAAAGTAGAAGAGAGGCTTTTTGACGTTCTTAAGGATTTATACAATGAATTCGGTGAAGAGAAGATAAAGTCTGTTTCTTTTACAGGGAATCACGGGAAAAAACTCAGCGAGCAGTTAGGGGCATTTTACGAATTCGAGACCATCAGCCAGGTCCTGGGGACTATTTTTCTCATTCCCAATGCCAAATCCATCATCAGTATGGGGGGGCAGGATACGGCCTTATTGCAAATTAATCATTATGATGGTGGCTGGGATCTGGAATATTTCAATACAAATGGACCGTGCGCCTCCGGCACCGGATCCTTTATCGAGCAGCAGGCCCAGAGACTTGCTACCGCCCTGTATACCAGGGAGACGGACGCGTCTCAAAAACATATTGACGGGATATTGGCCGATTTTATCAAACTTGGTTTAAGGAGCCGGAAGCCCGCTAATGTGGCGTGCCGCTGTACCGTATTTACAAAATCCGATATGATTCATCTGCAAAACAAGGGAGAAAAATTAGAGGACATTATTCACGGTCTGCATATTGGAAATGCAAGAAACTACATGAGCACTATTGTTTGCAACCGGGTTTTGGAAGAACCGGTCGTATTTATCGGGGGGCTTTCATTGAACGAACTCCAGGTAAATGCCTTTAAGGACTATTTCCCGGGTTTGATAGTGCCGCCCTACAATACATCCATAGGTGCCTTGGGGGTGGCAATACAGGCACTTGATTCAAATTATGGAGACCGCTTAGACCTTAAGATGCTTAATAAAAATAGATTAGCCAGTGACGTATCGGTTCCTTTAGCGCCGGTACTGGAATTGAAACAGACGGTCTTTCCGGAGACTAATGAGCTTGAGAGAAAATCCTGGTCAAAAAAGGCCAGAACATACTTGGGTATAGATGTTGGATCCACAACCACGAAATATGCGCTTATAAACGAAGATAACGAGATTATTCATAAGAGCTATGTGATGACCCAGGGCAAACCTATAGAGGTCACACAGGCGCTTTTGAAGACTATCAGGGATGATGTGGGAGAAAAGATTGAAATTATTGGTACAGCTACTACAGGTTCGGGCAGGAATGTTGTAGGTGACTTTCTAAACGTTGATTTGATTATAGATGAGATAACGGCTCACGCAAGGGGGGCTGTTGACATAGATCCAGAGGTTGACACCATATTTGAAATAGGAGGGCAGGACTCCAAATACATCTATATCGCCAATACTTATCCCCTTGATTTTGATATGAATAAGGTATGTGCAGCCGGTACCGGAAGTTTCCTGCATGAACTGGCCAATAAATACGGGATCAATATCGTGGGTGAGTTCGAGGAAATTGCTCTTTCATCTAAGACACCTGTCAAATTGGCTGAGAGATGTACCGTGTTCATGGAATCAGATCTTGTTTCATACCACCAAAAAGGGGTGGATCAAACAGATCTAATAGCAGGTTTGTGCTATGCCATTGTCCATAATTATCTGAACAGGGTGGTGGAAAAACGTAAGATAGGGCAAAGGGTCATGTTTTTGGGGGGGCCTTCTTTGAATAAAGGGGTCGTTTCTGCCTTTGAGAATGTCCTTAGACGGGGACTCATAGTCCCGCGTCACAGAGAGGTATTGGGGGCATACGGGGCTGCCATAAGTGTTAAAGAAAAAATGGGCCTTGAAAATCTGCCCGGCAGCTCATTCAGGGGGCTTGACAGTGCCATTAATGACAGAATGCAATATGCGGAAAAGGTGTGCCATGCAGACCCAAACTGTCATAACCAGTGTAAACTCAAAATCTATGATTTTGACGGCCGGCGAAGCATCTGGGGTGGTGAGTGCGGACGCTATGAACTGGCTAAAATAAGGGGTTCAAAAAAAGAAAATTACTTCGAATTAAGGCAGGAGATATGGCAAAAATACATGGCCGGAGTATATGAAGAGATTAAGGATGAACCCCTAATGGAAGCAGACAATCGTCCGACTGTTGGCATGCAAAGGGCACTTTACGGACACCAAAGCTCTATCCTGTGGGCCCATTTTTTTGATCAGCTCGGGTTCCGACTTGTGCTTACACCTCCTACCAATACCCATATTTCAAAGGTCGGGATAGAGACAATGACCGCGGAGACCTGCTATCCGGTGAAGGTATCCCACGGCCATGTTAAAGAATTAATCGGCAAGACAAGATATATGTTTTTTCCAAGCATAATCTCAATACCCACACCCGAGGCTTCCGAAGCCGGATTTTATTGCCCGATGGTGCAGGGCAATACCTATATGGTCCGTATGGCCCTTGACATAGACCAGGCTTCAGTTTTAAGCCCTGTTGTGCATTTAAAGTATGATCCCGATACCCTTGCCCTGGAGCTATCAGAACAGATAAAATCCAAGCTTCGCGTGACCAAGACTGAAATAAAAAAGGCGCTATATTTTGCTATCGAGAAAAATGATCAGTTTATAAGGGAGATGTACGAACGGGGGGAGCAAATCATTAAGAAACAAGATCCGGGGGTCCCTGTTGTGGTTGTGACCGGACGGCCGTATAACCTGTATGATGAAAGGTTGAATTTGAGGTTAGGCCGGAATATGGCCAAAATAGGTGTGATCGCTCTCCCAATGGATTTCATTGATGTATCTCGTGTGGATCTTTCGGATTTTCCTTCCATGTACTGGGGGCTCGGGGCACAGATATTAAGGACCGCGAAGTTTATCAAGGATTATCCAAACTATTTCGGGCTTCATTTAACGAATTTTAGCTGTGGTGCGGATTCTTTTATCGAACACTTTTACAGCTATATAATGGGTGATAAGGCCTATCTCATTTTGGAACTGGATGAGCATAGTGCTGTGGCCGGTGTAATGACACGGCTTGAGGCCTATAAGAATGTCGTTGAAAACACGATGCAAAAAATGCACTCGGATTTGAAACAGGATCTGCGAGCAGCGAATTAATTGAATAATAACACTTTAGATCTTTAAAAATTCCATAGAAAAGGGCATGGGGATCTTTTTTCAAAAGTCGCATATGCTTACCTTATTTCATGGAACGGCAGTGAAGACTTGAACCTCTGCTTGGGACAGCCCCTGAAGGGCCTCTTTGTCGTGGCGTTGGCCTTTACTGCCTGTGCGGTGGCCTAATCTTTGCGGGTCTGGGGGCGTTCGACTATCTCAGTAGAATTTGTGATGCGTCTTTTGAAAAGAAACCCCCATGTCCCTATAGTATAAAGTATAATCCAAGACTATTTTTTGAAAATGCTAGGTTGTTTCATAAAATGGAATCAGATAAAGTAATAAATTTTCAATCGCTTTCTCAAAATGTTGGCAGATTCAATCTGAGGAACAAGAAATTTCTGGTCCCCCAGATGAACAGGATAGGTAGCCATCTTCTTGCCGCCACTTTCAGAGGGTTTGGAATTGATGCGAAGGTGATGGAAAACCATAAAGGCCTTGACCTCGGCATGGAACATACCAGCGGCAAGGAATGTTATCCTTGCCAGATAACCACGGGCAATATCCTGTATTTCATGAAAAAAGAGGAGGAGAGATTAGGAGAATCTTTTAAGCCGGAAAGCTATATCTATTTCATGCCAGAGGCGGACGGACCCTGCCGTTTCGGAATGTACAACAAATACCAGCGGATTGTCCTTGATTCTATTGATAAGCTTGACAGATTGAAAATAGGCTCTTTAAGCACGGATGATGGGTATTCCCTGAGTGGGCTGATTGAAGAGGAACAGGTCAAGGATCTAAGAAAGGCCTCCTATTTTTCTGTGGTGGTGGCCGATATCCTTGACAGGCTACTGTGGAGAATCAGGCCTTATGAGAAAGAGCAGGGAATAGCGGATGACTTTATCGAGAATTCCATGCATGAAATGGAAGATACGTTTGCGGAATACGGACCCGGTAATGAATTTGATAAGATCCTGGGTAAGCTGGAAGATATAGTCCGGGAGGGGAGGGCAATCATTGATCCTGCCATTCCTCCTAAACCTCTAATCGGGATGGTTGGCGAGATTTATTTAAGGACACAGGTTCATGCAAATCAGGATGTGATCAGGGTACTGGAAAGGCATGGCGCTGAGGTAGTTAATGCGTCTGTTTCCGAATGGGTGAATTACACGACATATGACAGATTAAGAGATGCCAAAATAGGTTTTAGGTTGAACCTGAAACAATTCCGTTTAAGGGCTATGAAGGAGCATCTACAAAAAGCCGTTAATTTTGGAGCCGAACTATTTTACCAGCAGTCAAAACAAAGGCAGGTTTATAAGAGTGTGAGATCGCTCATCGATCTGGCTGAAGATCATAAGGTGTCCCACCTTGAAAAAATATTAAAGGAGCAGGACCTTTTTAGTTTTGATGTAGGTACGGAGGCATGCTTAAGTATTCCCGGGATTGTTGAGTATGCCATGGAAGGATATAACGGCGCAGTGAATGTTTATCCCTTTACCTGTATGCCCAGCACATTAACTTCGGCCATTGTAAGGCCCTTAATGAACAAACTCAGAATTCCTTATTTAGATACACCGTATGATTCGAGTTTCCAGCCGGGCAGGGAAGCGGCCATTCGGACGTTTATGTACCAGGCTCACCAGCATTTCAAACGAAAAGGCAGGAAAAACTTTTCCGGACACAGATGAACATGGACGGGGAGAATTATGGCAAAAAAAATGCTCATTAACGCCGTGGAGGAAGAAGAATACAGGGTGGCTATCCTAAAAGACGGATTTTTGGATGGATTCTACATCGAAACCACGACGGCAGAGCAAAGAATTAGGAATATCTATAAGGGGGTTGTGGAGCGAATCGAACCCAGTTTGCAGGCTTGCTTCGTCAATTTTGGAGGTAATAAGAACGGGTTTCTGCAGGTGAGCGAAGTCCATCCTGAGTATTATTTGGACACCCCTGAGGTGTCGGAGGAACAGACTCTGCCTCCGGTTGAAAAAGTTATGAAAGAAAGACAGGAACTGCTCGTCCAGGTTACAAAAGAGATGCCGGGTCGAAAGGGAGCCCATTTGACCACCTATCTTTCCCTGGCAGGTCGGTATCTCGTTCTGACTCCGGGGAAGACAACTGGCGGGATTTCAAAAAAGATAGAGGATGATAAAGAGCGGCTCCGGCTTAAGTCAATAATGAATCAGTTAACTCTCCCGGCAGGAATTGGGTATATTGTCAGAACTGCGGCTCTGAAACAGAACAAGAGGGTACTTTCTAGAGATCTCGGTCGGCTCTTGAGGATGTGGAAGGACATTCGCAAAAGGGTACAAAAAGCCCCGGCACCCTCCCTTGTTCACAAGGAACAGGATGTTTGCCTCCGGACCCTGCGTGATTACTTTACCAGTGAAATTAAGGAGGTGCTGGTGGATGACAAGGAAACGTTTTACAAAGTGAAAGATTACATGAAAGTAATATCACCAAGGCACCAGAGGCGTGTTAGACTTTACAAGCAAAAAAGTCCTATTTTTACCCACTATGAGATAGAGAAACAAATAGAAACCATTTTCGCCAATGAAGTGCCCCTCAAGTCAGGCGGTTCAATTGTCATAGACCAGACCGAGGCGTTGATTTCTGTAGATGTGAACTCTGGACGCGGAATGGGAGAAAAAGATGTTGAGAGCACGGCCTTCAGGACTAATCTCGAAGCTGCTTCGGAAATCGCACGCCAGCTTCGTCTGAGAGATATAGGCGGTCTTGTGGTCATAGATTTCATTGATATGAGGGACAAAAAACACATCAGGGAGATCGAGAGGTTGTTGCGTGAGAAGACAAAAGAAGATCGCGCCAAAATTGATACCTCCCACATATCTAAATTTGGTCTCCTTGAACTCTCCAGACAGAGACTGAGACCTTCTATTGAGTCCAGCAGTTACCAGATATGTAGTTATTGCCAGGGACGGGGACTTGTTTTATCTGTCGAATCCGCTGCGGTGTCTTTTTTGCGCCAGATCTGGATGGGTATGTCAAAAGAGGGGATTACCGTGGTCCAGGGAGTATTGCCTTTGGAGGTCAGTAGCTATCTTCAGAACAAGAAGAGAAAGGAACTTGCAGAGCTTGAGTCCCGATATGGCGTTAATATTGTTTTACGTGGTGATCCTTCTCTTCCCCCTGGGGGAGGAAAATTGAAATTTGTAAAGGAAAACTATGACACAGCGAGCTGACATGTCTGGCCTGTCCGTTGTTTATGGCATAAAACTGTGTGCTTTACCGGGAATAAAGCCCCACCCTTAGAGACTGTGTCGTAATGTCATTGCGAGGAGCCCC
>CAZUHR010000061.1:0-12583 GCA_964620335.1 uncultured Desulfobacteraceae bacterium | reverse complement strand
ATTTTCCCAAAGGCAAAGGCCTGGATCGCTACTTGTCTCCTGAAGTTTCTCCTCGTATGAGGGGCGTGGTTGAAAAATGCACATTCTGTCATCATCGGCTCATGCGGGCAAAAACCCAGGCCTATTCGGAAGAGAAAAGGGAGCTTGAGGAGGATGAATACATCACGGCATGTGCCGAGGCCTGCCCGGCCCAGGCTATTACCTTTGGAGACCTTAATAATCCAAAACACAGGGTCTCACAATTGATCAAGGGCCCGTTTGCATTCAGACTCCTGGAACGCCTAAACACTAAACCAAAAGTCTACTATCTCTCTACTAAAGACTGGGTGCGGAAGTTGGCCGATAATTATCTGCCCGACGAATTCAAACCACTATAAAATCGCAAAGCGATTTTATTAAGGAGGACAAATAAATGGATTCTCCATTGTTACCGGAAGGCGTGAAAAGATGTTCTACAAAGGCATTCTTTCTATGGACATTGCCATGGCTCGGCCTCTTGGCCTGGGGAGCATTATCCGCTTTTCTCTGCCTTTGGAAAGGCCTGAATCAGACCAATATGAGCAATGTCTTTGCTTTTGCACTGTGGATTGTTTTTGATCTCGCAGTGATCGCATTAGGTGCTGGAGCTTTCTTTACAGGTTTCCTGACCTATATCATTGGTAAAAAGGAATTGAAAAACATTATCAATGCCGCTGTTATCATAGGCTTTATATGCTATTCGGGAGCAATGGCGATGTTGGGCATCGATATTGGTCAGCCAATTCGAGGATGGTTCATTTTCTGGCATGCTAATATCCATTCCATGCTGGTTGAGGTGTCCTTCTGCATTACATGCTATTTGATGGTCTTAGCAATCGAATTTGTGCCCATTATTCTTGAAAACAGACAATTGAACAAGGTAAGAGAGCTTCACATATTTGGCCATAATCTCCACGAAACAATGGCCGTGTTTGCGGCTACCGGCACGTTTCTGTCTTTTTTCCATCAGGGGTCCTTAGGCGGGATGTTCGGCGTCCTGTACGCCCGACCTTTCGCGGCCAGAGATGGCTTTTACATCTGGCCCTGGACATTTTTCCTTTTTGTCCTATCCGCCATCGCAGCAGGCCCCTGTTTTACTATTTTATGTACGAAACTTACCGAAAAGCTTTCTCGAAAGAAGCTTGTTCCAGACAATGCAATCCAATTGCTGGCAAAGATATCTGCTATTTTACTTTCGCTTTACATGGTTCTGAAGATCGCCGACACCCTGGGCTGGATGTACGGCGTGGTTCCCAGGGCTGGTCTCAAATTTATGGACTTTTTCCAGGAAGGGCCTTATGGGGTCTGGATGGTGGTATGTGAAATCATTATTTTCGGAATCGCCCCAGCCCTTATCCTTTTGATTCCCAAGGCCCGACAGCATGAAGGCTGGCTGATCACTGCATGCCTGATGGCTTGCACGGGTATTGTTTTGAATCGATTCGTGTTTATTGTAGTAACTCTAGCTATTCCCGTAATGCCCTTCGACAGGTTCTGGGGTTACCTTCCCACATGGCAGGAATGGGGCATTGCCTTTGCGGTTATCGGTTACGGGATTCTGCTATTCTCTGCCGCTTACAGATACCTGCCTCTCTTTCCCAAAGAAAGAGAACTAAACCCCATCACTTAATTAGGTATTCTAAGGAGGAAGCGAATGACTCCGTTTAGTTTTGAATGGCAGTGGAATATTGAGTACCTTATCTTCATGGGCCTTTTGTATATAGCATTGACGGTTATCGGATGCGGCCTAGTATATGTGCTTGTAAAGACCTGGTTAGACCTTCCCACGACTGAAAAACCCCCTGACACACCGCCGGAAATTTCTTATCGATCACGGTATTCGGATTACTAACAGATGCCTAAATCCATATCACCGTATCTCTTTTCCAGTGCTTGTTGTCCTGAGAAACATAATCCAGGTTGTAATGAAGTCCACGGCTCTCTTTTCTGAGTGAGGCACATGTGATTATAAGTTCAGCAACCAGGGCAACGTTGCGGAGTTCTAACAGATCCCTTGTCACTGTAAAATCCCAGTAATATTCTTGGATCTCTTTCTGGATAATGTCCACTCTTCTTTTGGCCCTTGCCAAACGGTTGTTCGTCCTCACAATCCCTACATAATTCCACAT
Organism: uncultured Desulfobacteraceae bacterium; assembly: GCA_964620335.1. Taxonomy (GTDB): domain Bacteria; phylum Desulfobacterota; class DSM-4660; order Desulfatiglandales; family Desulfatiglandaceae; genus JAFDHL01. Next base: position 10,436 of record CAZUHR010000061.1, on the reverse strand, counting down.
AAATCGTCTGATCTCATCCCAGTTATGCGAAACAACAACCAGTTCCTCGCTGTCAGTGGCACTTCCAGGGTCCCATTCCGGTGCCCGGGTGAAAGGGGTATCCCTTTTCTCCTCTAACTTCCGGGCTGAATTCCCAAAGGCACGTCTTGCGAAAACAAGGGCCTCGAGGAGCGAGTTGCTCGCCAGCCGATTTGCCCCATGAAGACCTGTGCAGGCGACTTCGCCTATGGCATACAGATTGTCTAAATTTGTAAGACCATTTTCGTCTGTCAATAGTCCGCCGCACATATAATGGGCCGCCGGGACCACCGGTATAGGCTCCTTAGTAATGTCTATCTGGAACCTAAGGCAGGTCTCATAGATATGCGGGAACCTGTCTTTAATGAATTCCGGCGTTCTATGGCTTATATCCAAATACACGCATTCATCCCCTGACTTTTTAAGCTCTATGTCAATAGATCGGGCCACAACATCCCGTAACGCCAGATCCTTTAAAGGATGATATTTTTCCATGAATCGCGTTCCGCTTTTGTCGATAAGGATACCCCCTTCGCCCCGGACCGCTTCGGAGATAAGGAAGTTTTTGGCTAACGGATGGTATAGGCACGTTGGATGGAACTGCACAAATTCCATGTTGGCAACTTTTGCACCTGCCCGGTATCCGACCGCGACACCATCGCCTGTAGCAATATCAGGATTTGTTGTGTACAGGTAAACCTTGCCTGCGCCGCCACTTGCCAATACCGTCATCTTGGCCAAAAAAGTGATAACACGGTTGTTGTTCGCATCGAGCACATAGGCTCCCCAACAGGTCTGTGCGATTTCGCTGGTTACAATGCCTCGCTTCAGCATCTTGGACTTGGTTAAGAGGTCAATGGCCATATGGTTTTCGTAGATCCGGATATTCTCATTTTCCTCGGCACGCTCAATGAGAATACGCTCTACCTCTCGGCCGGTGAGGTCTTTGGTGTGAACAATTCTGCGCCTCGAATGACCGCCTTCGCGCCCTAGATCAAAGTGCTTTTTACCATCCGTTTGTCTTGTGAAATTCACACCCATGGATATTAGTTCTTGAACTCTTGCCGGACCGTCAGCAACAACTATCCTCACAACATCCTCACGGCAAAGGCCATCTCCGGATTCGATAGTATCTTTTATATGCAACTCAAAGCTATCATTCGGATCAAACACTGAAGCAATCCCACCCTGGGCGTAATTGGTGGATCCCTCCATCTTCTCCTTTTTGGTAACAATAGCCACAGTGCCTGATGTAGCTGCCTCAAGGGCAAAGCTCAATCCGGCAATCCCACTGCCTATTACTAAATAGTCCGTCTGGATTTGCATTCTTGCTCCTTCATCTCTAACATACGGTTTGCGATGGGTTACTGCCTTCACGTAAGGTGTGACCTTACAGGACTTGATCCTGAACTAAAAATAAGCAAATGGACAACGATCTTTTTTATATGTAACACGCCAGATATTGACATTAGGCCTTCCTATTTCTTAAAATGTGTGCCAATCAAAGTTGATAACTCAGATATTACCTGCCATTTATAACATGATTGCGAACAAAAAAATATCGGCAGTCATTTTTGACTGTGACGGGGTTATGTTTGACTCCCGTCAGGCTAACATAAATTTCTACAACCACCTTCTTGGACATTTCGGACTCCCGCCTATGTCAGAGGACGCGATATCCTTTATCCACATGCAAACGGCAGATAAATCCGTGCGGCACATTTTCCGCGGAACCCCTTACGTTGAAGAGGCTCAAGCCTACAGGATGAAGATGGATTATAGTCCATTTATAAAGAATATGATTATGGAACCTGGACTGAAGGAATTGCTGAGGTGGCTTGCTCCGAAATTTGGTCTTGCGGTTGCAACCAACAGAAGCAATACGATCGGGGACGTGCTTGAATATCACGGGCTGGGAGAACTCTTTGATATTGTTGTATCCTCACTGGATGTTTATAACCCCAAGCCCCATCCCGAGCCAATCTTCATGATACTTGACTTTTTTGAAATCAATGCCGACCAGTCAATTTATGTGGGTGATTCCCTAGTAGATTATGAAACAGCAAAGGCAGCGAATGTGCCTTTTGTTTCCTATCAAAACGAAAGCTTGGAAACCCCGTGGAAGATTAAGAACCTGCTGGAGATCAGAGAAATCCTTCAGACCTTTGAGTCAAATCCGAATACTTGACATTGTGTTTCCTCTTTGGAATCCTGGCCTCACAAGCTCTTTTCTATAGAACTCCCCTGTTTTTCACAATTCTGGGCTTAAGAAGTATGACCAGTTCGGTTGACGCATTATCAATAGCTTCGTACTTAAATAGATTCCCCAAAATAGGTATATCTCCCAATAACGGGACTTTCTTTTTCGTGTTGTCTTCAGTCTTTTGAATCAGGCCCCCTATCACAAGGATTTCACCATCCCTCAGCTTGGCATGGGTAGCCATCTCTCTTACGAAGATCTGCGGTGCCTGAATCTGTCCGCAGTCGGTAAGCCCGCCAACATTGACAAGCACTCCTCTGGTAAGCGCAGGAAACACATATAGAATTATTTCATCTTGGTTCAAGATGTTGGCCTTGATGCCTACCGTCAGTCCTAATGTTACTGAGCTTGTTTCAGGAGAAGCAGTGCGGTTGCCGGAGTCTGATTCGGTAGTCTCGCATCCAGAGAGATAAACGAGTTGCTGGCCTGCACTCAGAACCGCCCCGCGGCCATTTAAAAGGTGTACCTTTGGATTTGAGACAAGCTTCGTGTCACCATATTCTCTGAAGGCAGAAACAACGGCACTCCAGGGAATAGGAGACGTTATGGTAAGGCTCTCAAGAAAGGAGCCTTTCCCAGGGCCAGTTCCATCATTCGTAAATAAATTGGGCCTTAGATTGATGTTTCCACCTACTGTAATATTACTGAATGTATTTTCCCAGTCAATCCCTGTCGAATGGTCCTCTGTTAAAGAAATTTCTAGGATTTTGGCCTCAATAATCACCTGTTTATAAGCTTCCTTTTTTATTGAATCTAAATACCTTTCAACATCCTTATGGATCCTTTTTGGAGCATTTATAGTGATAAGCCCTAATGTCTCATCCATAACAGGAGCAGGAAAACCTTCACATATCTGTTTTAACCCATCTTCAACGTCTTTCCAGAAGGAAAACTCGGGACTATTTGCCTTGAGAGACGTTTGGGCAGAAAGACCGCCGGCTGACCCTGGCGTCCCTGTTTCGGGCAGCATGTTGCCGCCAAGAGAAGAGTCAAAGGTTTCACTGAGAGACGGCATACTTATATGATACCTTTTTGTCTCTTTAAATCTAACTATTATGGTATCTTCCTCTGTCTCATAAAAATAATCTACCTGCCTCAGGATATTATCCAGGGCATCCCAAAAATTATCCGCGGGCTTGATATCGCAATCCACTAGCTTTGTCTGATCCACATCATCGGCCCAACTTATTGAAAAGCCTTTGATAATGGCCAGTTGCTTTAAGACGTTGGGTAAGGGCACTTTGCCCTCTTTCGTGATAAGTTCAGCCCCCACCGGAAGATACGGCTTGCCTGCCTTTATCTGAATATCCAGAGGTCTTATTCTGTAGCCTGCTTCATCCTCAACGCCAGAAGGCCTGGGCTCAGTTTTAGCAGAGACAGTCTTGGGCGCAGAAACAGGAGGTGGGAGCTCCAATAGGCTATGACTTGGTTCTTCTTTCACCACCTGTTCGTGATATGTGCACCCTGCAAACACAATGAAAAACACGAAAGACCAAAAAATACTTCTTTTATTTTTCATGTTAGTCTTCTCCCTGTTGACAAAGGGTCTTAATCTTATTCTGAACAACACCTTCGGTATGTTCATCTATAGAGAATCCGGAAAATTGAACTTCTCTGTATTTCTTACATGCATCTTCTGTTCTTTCCTGTGCCTCATATAGCCTGGCTATTGCCAGGCTTAACTGCAAAGAAGGTCCGAAAAGCGTTTCATACTTTTGATAGACATACAGAGAATTATCGTAGTCTTTCTGCCTTTCAAGGAACAAACCATAATTGTAAAATGCTTCAGGTATTTTAGGACTGCCCTTTAAAGCCAGCTCAAAGAGTAGTTTTGCCTCTTCATTCTTACCCATCCTCACTGCCGGAAGGGCGGCATAGAGGGCTGCCTCTGCATCTTTTGGATTCATTTTAAGGGCTTGCCCGGAAAAGTAGTAACTTCTGGCATAATCTCCTAGGGTGTAATGCAGATAAGCCGTCTTCTTAATCAGATCAATATTGTCCTGCCATAGACCGAATGCCTTTTCATAAAGATTTAAGGCCTCTTGATTCTTGCCCTCGGCTTCGAGGTTGTGGGCATTGATAATAATCTGCTGGGCCTGTTGCCGGTTTTCTTTTGTCCTCTTGCGCAACCTCGCAGGCTGGAGCACCTCTTCCGAGAACTTGCGAACAATCAATTCCCCTTTACCTTCAGCCTGTTCGGGCATAGGTAATATGATGAATGTGTTAAGCTTCTCCTCTTTCTTAAGCTTTTTTACATCAAGAATAATATCCAAAGCCAGATCCCAAGGGACCTCTTTCAACGCCAGAGTTAGATCCCCCTTCACTCTATCATCAACAATAATATTCTTGCCGCTTATCTCGGCAAAAAGACGGAAGACGTTGTGAATGTCGGTTTTATAGAAATCGAGGGTTATTTTATCGCCTGTAAACTTTTCTATTTTTTCAGCTTCCTTTGCTTGCTGCTCGCCTTCACCCAATTCAGGGCGGCCGAATAGATCACCCAGATCTTTCTTAGGCATGAGAGGGCCGGCGGCAGTCCCGGCAACAGGTTTAGACCCTGAAATCAGTGCCCCCTTTGCCTCTTTAGGCTTCCAGCATTTTACCTGCAAACCCCCTTCCTTTTCTTGAATATTACAGTGAAAAATCTCATCCTTAGTTACCGAATCCAGAACTATGCGTGCTCGATTGTCCCCCTGGCCTGCCCTAATTCCAGAAAGAATCGACCCCTCAATCGGAATAGACCGGGGCACACTCCTTTTTAGTTTTGCTCCCTCAAGATCAATTATGAATCTAAAAGGAGCCTGCAGGGTAAATGCCCGATAAGACTCATACTGCCCTTTTATAATGATCTCTATTTCATATTGAGCCTTTTCCCCCACTTTAATACCGCTTATTTCCCCTGCAAACGCCGGCGAGAGCAGTTGCACCCACAGGATCAGACCCATTAAAAATATTTTGGCCATTCGTTTCTCCTCTTATTTCTCCCTTTCGCTTCCATCTCTATCCGTTAAATTAAATGAAGCGTCCGAGATAGGAAAATTTTTTCTATTTCCGAATAGTTTTCTTAAATATTTTTTCACTCTTCATAGATGATTCTTCGGCACTTTTTGCCGCTTTCCCAGCCTCTCCGGCCGCACCCTCTGCCTTTTTGGCGGATTCCCTGGCCTTTTTTGCCGCTTCATTGGCTTCATCCGATGCCTCTTTGGCCTTAGCTGCTTCCAATTTGGATGCCTCAAGCATTTCAGCGGCAACAGTGAGCCCTGCACTGTCAATTGTCGGCACACCACCTCTTTCAAGGGTGTCTAAAAAATTCCTAACAAGGCTATTGACTGTCTTGTGTATGGCCTTCTGGAAAAGTGTGTAGCGATCATGTTCTGCATATTTGCTTTCAGGGGTGACGCTTACCTCAGCCCTGTTAAGCCATACGACCTCCCCTGTTCTGCCATCCTGTATAAGCATCCTCAGTTGAACTGTGGCTTCCGGGACATTGCCTTGTTTATCGCCCAAAGCACCTGATGCGAATCGCCCGGCGCCCCAAACCAGATCGCTTAGCCGTGAATAAACCTCTTCGGTACTGTTATTGTCCAAAAAGGAATCAGGGTCGGTCTCATATTTAAAGGGGTAATCCGTCTCAGCCAATGCCCGGCGTATGGTCCCTCCTATGGAAGCCTTATCAATGGCCTCATAAGATTCTGAATCGGCTAAGCCAAAAACCATCCTACGGCTCGTCTTAAGAATGCATGGTAGGAATCCGATCTTTACAAAATTGAACGTATCTTCGTGGCCCCAGCGAAATTCCACTATTCTGCCCCGCACAACATAATCCGCCCCCAAGGTATCGCCCAAATCCTTTATCATTTGGCTGTTTATGGCGACGAGCCTCCTGTTGTCTTGCTGTTTATTGAGGGTCCCGCTTCTAGCGATGTTTTCAGAAATAGTCTTTGCCATTTCCTCTTTCATCTGATCTGACCAGTCCTCTTGTAGTTCTCTCTGTAATGAGGCAGTGTCAGCGGATACCTCTTGAGGATATTGAAATACACCTCGGCGCAAAAGATATTCTGAAACGGCTTCTTCTGCCGCAGGGACGAATCCTGCTCGGTATAGTTCATCTTGTACTGCTTCATGCACCAGAAGGCTCCTTCGCCAGTGGCCGTATGAGGAAAACGATAGCGTATAATCGGCAAAGGGAAGTATAACTATCCTTTTCAACCTACCATCGGCAGGATCCGGAACCACGGGACTCAGAGTCTGCCTAACCTCCTGACCACAGGAAATACTAAAAAGCAGGATCAAAATCCCTATAATGTACGTTCTTATCTTCATTTGTTTTCTCCCCCGTAATGACGAATATTACTGTCAGGTGGCTGGCCGCATTACCATCACTTATAAACAGATATATTGTAAGGCATTTCCATCTCAATGAATCTGTAATCCAACTTTTGATCTCGATTAATGTAAGGCTCTTTTATGGTTATTTTCCTGACCGATTGCCTCCCGAAAGCGGTATTCTGCTCTTCAGAAATTATCATATCCACAACCCCACCGTTCGTTCCGATGTATGTGCCCTTTTCCAGCTTATATCCTCGCCCTTTCTCATCACTAACCATAGCCCAGGTCTTGGTTTTCCCCTTGATTATAGCAGTAAGTGTAAGTTTTGATATGCCTATTCTCTGGAGTTCCGTCTTTGGTTCTTTAAGCTTTTTTAACAGAAGTTCCATGGCTGCCAGCTGCTTGGTTTTCTTCCTTGTAAGGTCATCTACTCCAAAATCCTCGCGGCTTTCTTCCTCTTGGATTATAAAAGGAGCAAAAGGATCAACTTTTCCCAAGGGTTTATAAAAATACTGCTCCTCTTTTGTCAGGTCCTGTTGTGGCCGGGCCTTCTTATACAACACGTCAGGGCCGGCGAACAAAAGCGGGACCGCAAATAGCATTAGTGATAATATCACGATTGCTTTAAATACTATTTTAAGAACGTTTCCTTTTTTCTGCGCTATGCGCATTCCTAATCACCCTTGAATCTGAAGGTTACGGCCTCACATGTTGTCTTTAGGGTAGTAGATAGAGGCTTCTCCGGAACCATAGTAACATTAAGGATATTCATAATCCGTTTCATCCGACCGACCCTATCAAAAAACAAGGCTACATTGTGGTATTTACCACTCACTTCCACTGAAACCGGAATCTCGATGAAAAAATCCCGAGGCCTTTCATTTATTGGCCTAAATAGACGGAACTTTAGGTTGGATTCATTTCCCAGCTCAGTAACGTTCCTCAAGAGGCTCGGAATCTCTCTTTCATTGGGCAAAAGCCTTAGGGCCTCCTTGAACTGCGCATCGATCTGGGCCTCTTCCATTTCCAGCTTCGCTAAGTCCTTAATTGTTATCCTTGCCTTGTTGATCTCCTTTTCGAGCCCCACAATCTCTTTTGTGGTCTGAGATATCTTTTCGGCCTTTGGAAGATACACCAAAAAGACGAAGACGCTTCCTAGCAGCAAAAACGTTCCCACCAGGATAATAATCCTGTAAAGCATCTTTATCTTTTCAACTTTTTCAATAAGAGACTCTTTCATAATCCCTTCTCATCAAATTGTGGCCTTCGAGGGCTAGCGTTTCCTTGGCCGTCTCCCTTTCGGCGTTGCAGCTTTCGTCGCCTTGGCCTTTTCCTTGTATGCATATGTTCTGCAGGTCAGTACAAAATCGGTGACATTCATCTGGTGTGTCTTTAACTCCTTTAATTGAGCGGAGTTAAGATCAACAGAATTTATATTCTCTTGCTTTTCAAGGTTTGTCATAAATAGGGCCACGGTGTTATTGTCCCTAGCCGTACCCCTCAAGGTCAAAATGCCCTCTCTTTCGGATAGTGAAGTAAGCCATAGTTGGTCTTTTGGCACTGCAGTGGCTATTTCGTCCAACAGGAGCACCGGTCCTGTCTTCTTTTTTTCAAGTTCCTGAATTACCTTAAGCTTGCCTTTGATTTGATCTATTTTTATTCGCAAGGCCTTAATCTTTTTGGTGGTCTGTGCATAGGTCGCCAGCTCTTTCTTTTTCTGGGTTTTCTCAGTTTCTAACATTGTTATATCCCTGTTGAGCTTCAGGAAATAATAACCTGTCACCGCAAGAACAAACACTACCGTTAGAACATAGATACTGATCTGCCTTCTTATGTTTTCCTTTTTTCTGGCAGCCCTAAAGGGCAGAAGGTTGATTTTTATCATTTGTCACCAATGCTTCTCAGAGCCAGGCCCACGGCTACCGCAGCTTGCGGAGCCATATACTTCAGGTACTTGGGGTCAAACAATTTCTCATTTATTATTAAATTTGCAAATGGGTTGAGCTCCGCTACGGGAATGCCTGTCTCCAATTCCAAATACCTTTTAAAATCCGGAATCCTGCAAGACCCTCCGCTTACCAGGATCTTCTCAATGGTTTCATCCGGATAAGTGCCCGCCACAAAATCAAGAGCCCTTTTTATCTCCTGGACCCATTCTGTAATCACGGATACAAAAATCTCTTCCAGTACTCCCTTGTCTTTCTCTTTCGTGATTCCCCCCAATTTTATCTTTTCAGCTTCTTCAAAACTCACACTGAATTGGGACATAATCGCCTCTGTAATCTGGGAACCTCCGAAAGATGAGTCTCTTGTGAACAAAGATATGTCATTCTTTATGGCATTTATCCCGAGCTCCTCTGCCCCCACATTTACCAAGGCATAGCAGCCTTCTGGTTTTTCGGAGCTTATCTCAAATGCGTTTTGCAAAGCAAAAGCATCAATATCCAAAACAACCGAATTGAGACCCGCAAGGTCAAGTACGTTGACATAATCCTCAACAATGTCCTTTTTCGCGGCCACTAACATGACTTCCATTTGATCCGAGCCTTCCTTCTCACCCTCCTCCTCAGAAACTTCTTTAGATTCAATTCCGCCACTCATGATATCAAAATCAAGATTCACTTCACTAATATCAAATGGTATATATTGTTCAGCCTCGTCTTGAATAGTGGTCTCAAGTTCTGATTCTTCCTTGTTTGTCAAAGTGATCTTTTTTACGATCACAGAAAAACCGGATATTGAAGTGGCTACATTCTTATTTCTTATCTTTAGATTCCTGCAAAGATCCTTTATTGCTGAAGAAACCACCTCCATTTCTTTAATTGAACCTTCCGCAATAGCGTTAAAAGGCAGCCCTACTATCCCGAAATTCTTCAGGACTCGACCCTTCTTGCTGTCATCTATCTCGACCAGCTTGACGGAGTGACAACCGATATCCAGCCCAATTAACTGATTTTTTTTATGAATTGCCATAATTGACGCTTTCAATCCTCTGGGAAAAGCCTGCTTTTGTCAGAAAGGTTGTAACCAAGAGCCAGTATAATCTTACGCTTGGTCTCCATCCGACAGTCCTTTCCCTTCTCAACCCTGTCAATAGTCAAGGGCGAAACCCCTGCTTTCCTGGCAAGCTCCGCCTTGCTCATGAGGAGGCCCTCTCTGGTCTTCTGTATGACATTTTGAGCCACTTTACCCTCCACATTAACTTGCATACTAAATTCTTAATCTATTGGTGACGATCCTATTGATATACTTTATTGTAGTTTATAAAAGCATATGCAATAATATTTGTCAACCATTATTTATAAATTAACTAAAATTTATATAATTTATATATATATAGTAGATAACAGATAATCCTAGCACTATATATTGTACTTTCTTCATCGCTCTACGCATTTCTTTTGTCTGGGATGACTTGCAGTTAAATCGATTTTTGCTTGATGAAAAGGTCAATTCAATCTTTTACGTTTTCACTTTGTATTAAAAAACCCTTTACAAACCAGAATGCGAAAGATTAAATTCCCATGTCATCCATAAGGAGGTTGCTTTGGACAAAGAAATATCGACAAGGGTTAAGTTAAAGAAAAAGAGCACGTTTCGCGAATATGTTGAAGCAGCGGTAATAGCTGTACTGCTCGCCCTCTTCATACGCACTTTTGTTGTTCAGGCATTTAAGATTCCCTCGGGGTCTATGAAACCAACACTCTTGATCGGCGATCATATCCTTGTAAACAAATTCATCTATGGCATAAAAATTCCATTCACTGACCATTATCTCGTACAGATAAAAAGGCCGAAAAGAGGCGACATAGTGGTCTTCAAATGGCCA
>CAZUHR010000060.1:0-12674 GCA_964620335.1 uncultured Desulfobacteraceae bacterium | reverse complement strand
AAAAGTACGCAGGCAGGGAGTCCCAGGACAGGAATATCACCTATTTGTCCATACAAAAGCATTGCGCCCGGCAGCACAGAGGTACCGTAGACCACGTTTTCAGCTCCGGCCTTTTCAATGGCCATACGGCTTATATCGTCGGGGTCAACGCTCATGCCACCTGCTACCAGAATAAATTCCGATCCAATTTGTATTAATTCGTTAATGGATCTGATAATTTCTGTCATGTCGTCCGGCGCCAGAAGTGTCTTTTTGATCTTACAACCGAAAAACTCCATTTTTTTCCTGATTATTGGGGCGAATTTGTCGTCAATGAGGCCGCTATAAACCTCATTTCCGGTAACAATAAGCCCGGTTTGAGGCCGGGAAAGCGGCTTAACGGAAAAGATTCCGCCCGCAGCAGAGGCTATATTAATTGCACTATCAAGCGTTTTATTGTCAATGATAAGGGGAATTGCCCTTGTGTCGGCCACCTTTGCCATTTTTTCTACAAGGGTATTGTTATGCCGGGAGGCGCAGCAGATATCGGGAATAAGACAGAGATCCGTCAGAGCCTCAACATTTACCTTCAGAAGCCCTCTATGCTTTGACTTTAGCGAGATTTTCCCTTCGGACGGAGGTCCTTCCACGACCACTCCCGGGCCGGCCAGTGCATTAGCTAGCTTGATCGCTGCTTCGTCTTCATGGAGTTCGTTCGGGCCGATGTGCAAGACAAACAGATTTTCCTTGCCCAATCGTTTTAAGTGCGGCAGGTCCTTTTTCTGAACTATATGCCCTTTTTTAAAGGCAGGTCCTTTGAACTGGCCGGGCCTGATTTCAGTGATATCATGCGCGATGACCTTCCCAACGGCCTGTTCAAGAGGAATGACAGTTGCTGAAGATTTGTATTTGTTAGGCATAGGATTTTATTTTTCCCTCCATTAGGTTTAATTATATATGTATATGAAGAAAATCGCTGGCCAATATGAGTTCCCCTCCATATGTTTTTCGGCACTGTGCCGTGATGTCCGTTTCCAGGCATTCCGGATAGAAATGTGTCAGGACCAACTTTTTGGCACCGGCTAGACTGGCAATCTGGCCGGCTTCAGAAGGCGTCAGATGGCCTTCGACCCCATTTCCTTCCGGAAAAGAACACTCCAATATCAAAAGATCGGTACCTGCGGCCAGGTCCACGATCTCCTCGCAGAAACCTGTATCTCCAGAATAGACAAAGCTTTTCCCCGAGCTGTCTTTAATGCGGTATGCAATGCTTTCAGGGGAATGCATTACGGGACATGCAGTCAATGTAAAGCAGCGGTAGACTTTTTTGACCCTTTTATTAGCATCAAGCTCTTCGATAGTCATAATCTCGGAAGGCAAGGACAAGCAATCAACATAAGAATCCTGTAAACGGGAAATCAATTTTTTTGTCCCTGCAGGTCCGGTAATAACAAATGGCCTCCGTCTCTTGATGATTGACGGATTTCTGGTTGCAAAAAGAAAGTGGATTAGGTCTGCCGTATGATCGGGATGAAAGTGGGTGATGAATATCAGTCCGATCCGCTCAAAGTCTATGCCAGCTTTAGTGAGTTGGCGAAGCGAGCCGGGTCCCATATCAAAAACAACAGGATCACTATCTATCATAAGGAGCAGGGAAGGTGAGCCCCCGTAATTTAGTGGTATGCCTGTTCCCGAGCCTAAGCATATCAATTCCATTTTAAAACAACCCCGGCCGGAAGTATGCATAAATTGTTCTGTAAATTTATCTAAACTGCAAACGTTTTATATGACGAGAAGACTTATTTAGTCAATACATTACCCTTGATTTTATTATCTCAAAAAACACTTTATCATTCACAGCGAATTATGTATGTTTATGTCTCAAGATAATAAGCTTTTGGCAATATTAGAACCATCTGCTTTTGAAGGGTTTGGAAAAGGAGAAGTGATGGCAAAGGTACTAATTATTGGTAGTAAACAGGATAACCTGGACTTTATATCAACATCGCTGATGAAGTTGGTTCCAGGTTGTGCTGTGTTAACTGCCCAATCGGAGGATGAAGGAATAGAAAAGGCATATACAGAACTGCCGGATATAATAATAATTGATATTAAAATGGCGATGGATGGAACGCGGTTGTGGGGGAGACTGAAAGCTGATGACAAAGCCAAACAGATTTCGGTTATCTTGCTTACCAATCCAGAAACGAATGCCAAGGATCGGGCCAAAGGATTAGATGCCGGTGCTGTAGGTTTTTTGGGCAAACCTGTTGATGAAAGCGAATTAGTGGCACAGATTAATGTCGCGTTAAGGATAAAAGGGGAAAACGAATTCCTGCGCAAAAAAAGACAGTTGCTTAAAAAAGTTGCACAAGAAAGGACAAAGGCGTTACACGAGCGAACACGCGATCTTGGCCAGAGGATAAAGCAATTAGACTGCCTTTATAGCATTTCTGCGCTTCGTGAAAAACCGGGCACGACATTAGAGGAAATTCTTCAGGGCGTAACCGATCTTGTTCCACCCTCATTCCAGTTCCCCGAAAATACGTGCGCACGTATCGTCATGGGATATCAGGAATTCAGGACAGAAAATTTCAAAACAAGTGCCTGGAAGCAGGACTGCGATATAATGGTAAATGGCGAGTGGGGAGGAACTTTGGAGGTTTATTGCCTGGAAAAACCGGAAGATGACGAAAAACCCTTCCTGGAGGAAGAAATAAATTTGCTCAAGGCCATTGCGGAACGGTTAGGAAGGATTGCCGAACGAGTGAAGGCGGAGGATGCGCTGCGAATTGAAAGCGAAAACGTTATCAGTATTATGAGATCCATGGAAGACTGGATTTATATCGTCAATGAGGAATACGATATAGAATACATAAACCCAGCTATTGAGAAAGAATTCGGCCCGGTTGAAGGCAGGAAGTGTTACGATTATTTTCGTGATCTGAAAGAGCCTTGCCCAGGCTGCAGAAATCAGGACGTTTTTTCGGGAAAAACTGTTCGTTGGGAATGGGCTCTTTCAAAGAACCAGAGAACGTACGATGTCCTTAGTACTCCGACAAAGAACTTTGATGGCAGCATATCAAGGCTCTCCATATTACGCGACCTGACTGCTCTCAAAAAGGTTCAAAAAAACCTCGAGGAAAGGGAGTTGATTTACCGGAGCCTTACTGAATCAGTGGCTGACGCAGTTGTACTTGTGCAAGACGGAAAGATACTGTTTGTAAATAATGCCTTTGTTAAAATGTTCGGCTATTCGGATTATGAAGAGATCTTTGAGTTGCCCATTACTGAGCTTTTTGACAGCGAGTTTAGGGAGCTTTTTCGCAAGGTTTTTGATCCAAAAGAAACAGACGAAGACATCGGGACCCTGCTCTGGGGGATGTGTATTACAAAAGGAGGAAGAAAGTTCTGGGTATCAACTAATAGGAGCATTATTAGTTTAAAATCCAGGCCGGCCATTCTTGCTACCATGAGAAATATCACCGAACAGGTACTCTGGGAAAAGTCTATGCAGGAGGATGCCGAGTATCTCCGAAAGGAAAATATCAAGCTCAGATCTTGTATCAAAGAGCGGTACAGGTTCGGCAGCATTATCGGCAAGAGTCTTGCCATGCAAGACGTTTATGAACTCATCCTAAAGGCTGCCGGTTCCGACGCCAACGTTATTATCCTTGGCGAATCAGGCACTGGCAAGGAACTTGTTGCAAGGGCAGTTCATGAGATGAGTGATTCGGCTGACAAGCCTTTTGTTCCGGTTAATTGCGGAGCAATCCCCGATAACCTTGTTGAAAGTGAATTCTTCGGACACGTCAAAGGCGCCTTTACCGGAGCCCATATCAACAAGACCGGCTACCTTCAAACTGCGGACGGAGGGACGCTTTTTTTGGATGAGGTAGGTGAGCTCGGATTGAATATACAGGTTAAATTACTCAGGGCCCTTGAAAGCGGTGAGTACATGCCTGTTGGGGATGCCCATGTCAGAAAATCCAAATTTCGTGTAATTTGTGCAACTAATAGGGATTTTTCGGAAATGGTCGGCAAGGGAAATGTGAGGGAGGATTTCTATTATCGGATCAGTGTCATTCCCATTGTTTTGCCGGCCTTAAGAGAAAAGAAGGAAGATATTCCCTTGCTAATAGAGCATTTCTTGAGGCTGTATTGTAAAGGCAAGAAGTTGCCTGTTATACCTGGAAGGATTCTGGAAGTATTGTATAATTACAACTGGCCCGGGAACGTACGTGAATTGCAAAGTGTGATACAGAGGTATCTTGCAGTGGGGAATTTTGATTTTCTGGCCATAGATGGTAAGTCAGAAAAAATAGAGATAGGGATTGATGAGGATCCTGGAGCCGGAGTAGGGGATCTTCGATCAGCTTTGGAAATTTTTGAGAAGCGCTTTATCCTCAATGCGTTAAATCAAAACCGATGGCAAAGGGGAAAAGTGGCTGATGCATTGGGAATAGACCCGAAGACGCTTTATACGAAGATGAAAAAGGCCGGACTATCCTGACTGAAAATCGGGTCATAACGCCTGAAATTTTATAAGTATAATATTTTCAGATAATTATATCTATTTTTTCATGCCTTATCGGGTTTTTTAACCCGATTCAGCTCATCCATATTTTAGAATCCCGCATTTGGCAATAGTAGAACCCTCATTAATTCAATGTCTTAATTGGGGTGCCATGCTTTTGGCATATCTATTGCTGTACTAGCAATGCTATCACGGAAATCCAGCCCCTGTGATGAAAGGTAAATGGCCCCATATGGATGTTCTGGTATTAGAAAATGATGCTTCTGTCCTTTCATACATTGTTGGATTGATTCAACACTGGGGACACAAAACCGAGAAATCAAAATCGGGCCATGAAGCCATAGAAAAGGTCCAGGAAAAGATATTTGACTTGGTTTTGTTGGATACATCTCTTAGCGATATAACTGCTCAAGAACTTATAGTTAAGCTCAAGGAATTAAGACCTGATATAAAAATCGTCACAATGACGGCATCCAACGGCGGGGAACTGGAAAAACAGATCAGAACACTGGGGATCATATATTATATGTCAAAACCGGTAAGCAGAAAGGTATTAAAGGACATCCTGGATCATATTTCAACCAAGAAGGCTGGAATGCGCGAAGACAGTTAAGCCAAGATTCTTATGATAGACGAAGCCTGTTGCCGTGATGTTCATATCTTTGAGAGATATTCTGAATAATTTTTGCAATGTGTAAAAAATGTCGACAGAGTTTGATTTTGAACCACTATCTTGGCGGGCGGTGCGATTAGGTATTCCCTTGTTAAATCAAATGCTTAATTTTGTGTGGATTAATCTTCTTAACAGGCATAACTTTTGCAAATTTAATAGTACTGTTTCTTTCATGTTTTCAAAACAGATTAATTTTCTTGATACGTTGAATTCGAAATTAACGAATTTATAGCAGATATTTGGGATGGCAAAGTAGAGAATGATTTGAGGAAATGTTACCAGCGGTCGATCCTGCAAAATGGGAACAATTAATTATAAGGAGGATGGTTTATGTCAAATCTCGTTGCACCACATGGTAAAGAAGAGAAATTGATGCCGTTATTGCTTGAAGGTGATGAGCTTCGGGCCGAGATCGAAAAGGCCAAGTCTTTAAAAAAGATAAAGATTACATCAAAGGAGAGTTCCAATCTTGTAATGATGGGGATAGGGGCGTTTACTCCTTTGACCGGTTTTATGACAAAGGCGGACTGGCAGGGGGTATGCGATAATTTTGCGGTATCAGACGGGACATTCTGGCCGGTCCCTGTTACGCTTTCCACTGATGATGAAGAAGTAAAGGATGGAGACGAACTGGCCCTGGTGGATGATGAGACAGGAATCACCATGGCAACGATTCAGATATCTGAGAAGTATACCATCGAAAAAGAACACGAATGTAATTCTATCTATAAGACAACGGATACTGAGCATCCGGGTGTTGCCAAAGTGATAGCCCAGCCAAAGTATAACCTGGCAGGCCCAGTTAAGGTATTGAGTGAAGGCATTTATCCCGAGCAATTTAAAGGCATTTACCAGAGGCCTTTTGAATCCCGTAAAATTTTTGAAGATTTGGGATGGAAAAGGGTGGCTGCCCTTCAGCTTCGGAACCCCATGCATCGTTCACACGAATTCCTGGCCAAGATCGCCGTGGAGGTAATGGACGGGCTGTACATTCACCAGTTGTTGGGCAAGCTCAAAGCTGGCGATATTCCTGCTGATGTACGTGTTAAGGCTATTCAAGTATTAGTAGATAACTGGTTCGTGGACGGCACGGTGGTCCAGGGCGGTTACCCAATGGAGATGCTGTATGCAGGTCCCAGAGAGGCCCTGCTTCACGCTGTTTTCCGTCAGAACTACGGTTGCAGTCACCTGATCGTGGGGAGAGACCATGCGGGTGTGGGTGATTACTACGGCCCGTTTGACGCTCAGAAAATCTTCGATGAAATTCCCGAAGGCGGGCTCAAGTGCCAGAACCTGAATATCGACTGGACATTCCATTGCTATAAGTGCGGCGGTATGGCCTCCATGAGGACCTGTCCCCATGGAAAAGAGGACAGGCTGCTTCTTTCCGGAACCATGGTCAGGAAGACCCTGTCCGAGGGCGGTGAGCTTCCGGCTGAATTCTCCCGTCCAGAGGTGGTTAAGATACTCCAGGATTATTACCAAAACCTGGAGGAGAAGGTTGAGATAAAACTGCACGGTGCCGCCACCGGTGATGTAAAGAAGTAGACAGGAAGTGATTTTTTGTAACTTTAGTAAATCAAACCTAATTTGCAGGGAAAGGAGGGGGTGTGAAAACGAAAAAAAATGCCTGATTATTTGTGATGATTACTTTAACGAGTCAAATTTAGGAGGTGTAATATGCCAAGTTTTGTAATAACAGAAAAATGTGATGGTTGCAAAGGGCAGGACAGAACCGCTTGTCTGTATATCTGTCCGAACGATTTAATGGTTCTGGATGCTGAAAGAATGAAGGCCTATAACCAGGAACCGTCTATGTGCTGGGAGTGTTATAACTGCGTCAAGATTTGCCCACAGCAGGCGATAGATATGAGAGGCTATGCCGACTTTATGCCGCTTGGTGCGAGCGTTGTGCCTTTGAGAGGTACCGAAGACATCATGTGGACAGTCAAGTTCCGTGACGGCAGCGTCAAGCGTTTTAAGTTCCCAATAAGGACCACGCCTGAGGGGTCTGCCCCACCTGATGGCGGTTATGGTTTTGGCCCGGGAACTTTGGATGATCAATTACTGGCCACCGAGCCTGCTTCACTAAAGGCCGATAAAGTGTGGACACTTGGGGACTAAGAAGAGGAGGTAGATATTATGCAAGATTTTGCAACTAAAGAAGTCACCACTGATCTTTTGATTATAGGCGGTGGTATGGCGGCAACCGGCGCAGGCGTTGAGGCCGCCTACTGGGCCAAACAGAACGGACAGAAGGTTGTCCTGGTTGATAAGGCGGCCTTTGATCGAAGCGGGGCAGTTGCCATGGGCCTTTCCGCCATTAATCAGTATGTGGGCGAAAATACGCCTATTGATTATCTCAGCTATGTGCAGCAGGATCTCATGGGTCTCTGTCGCCAGGATCTGGTCATGGACATTGCGCGGCACGTGAATGGCTCAGTGAACATGTTTGAAGGATTCGGGCTTCCCATATGGAAGGATCCCGACGGCCAGTACGTTCATGAAGGCCGGTGGCAGCTCATGATTAACGGAGAATCCTATAAGCTCATCCTGGCTGAGGCGGCCAAAAATTCTATAGCCACGTTAGGAGATGACGGCGAAATAGTAGAGAGGGTGTTCGTGCACAAACTTTTACTTGACAAAAATGACAAAAACCGTGTGGCCGGCGCTGTCGGGTTTAGTGTGAGAGAACCTTTTGATTTTTATGTTTTCAAGGCAAAGGCTGTCCTGGTTGCCGCAGGAGGGGCTGTTCATGTATTCAGGCCCAGATCAACAGGTGAAGGTTTAGGTCGTGCCTGGTATCCACCGTGGAACTCTGGATCAAGTTCTTCATTGATGCAGGAGGCAGGTGCGGAAATGACCTCCCAGGAAGTGATCTTCATCCCGGCCCGGTATAAGGACGGGTATGGTCCGGTCGGGGCCTGGTTTCTGCTTTTCAAGGCGGTCGCCACCACTGCGAGTGGGGTCAACTATATGGCCGAAGGCCTGAAGGAAGGCGGGGAACTCCACAATTGGCTCCCCTATGGCGCTGTCAAACCCATTCCAACCTGCCTCAGGAACCATCTTATGATGCAGCGGGTCTATATGGAAGGTGATGGTCCCATCCTGATGCATACGGATAAGGCCATTGAAAAGATAGCGTCCGAGGCACCGGACGAAAAGGCCAAAAAGAAGAAACTCAAAGAGCTTGAGGCCGAGGCATGGGAAGACTTTCTGGATATGACCATCAGCCAGGCTATGCTGTGGGCGTCAAAAAACATCTATCCCGAACAGGGCCCTTCTGAGATTATACCATCCGAACCTTACTTTATAGGTTCCCATTCAGGGGCATCGGGTGCGTGGTGCAGTGGCCCGGAGGATCTCCAGGATGATACTTCCAAGGCCGAATATTTTTGGGGCTATAACCGCATGAGCACGATCAAAGGCCTGTTTGCAGCAGGTGATGGAGTCGGTGATTCCAGTCATAAGTTCTCTTCCGGTTCATTCACAGAAGGGCGTATTTCGGCAAAAGCAGCCATTAAGTTCTGCGTGGAGAATCCGGATATGCCTGAAGTGGATCAGGCACAGATAGATGAACTCAAGGCCAAGACCTACGCCCCATTGAAGCTCTATGAGGATACCAAAGATTATGCAGTCGGTGATCCTCACAAAGGTTATACTTATTCAGAAGAGATCAATCCGAACTGGATCGATCCAAAGATGCTTATGTTCCGCATCCAGAAGATCATGGACGAATATGCAGCAGGCTGGGGAGCCCAGTACACTTGCAGTGCAACAACGTTGAATATCGCCCTGGATCTCCTCAAGTATGCAAGAGAGGATCTGGACAAGGTGGCTGCCCGTGATATTCATGAATTGTTGAGGTATTGGGAAAACAATCACCGCCTGCTTATTGCCGAGGCGCATGTAAGGCATAAGTTATTCCGTGAGGAGACCAGGTGGCCTGGCTACTACTATCGTTCTGACTTCAAGAAGATAGATGAGGAAAACTGGGGAAATGTGTTTGTAAATTCCAAATACAATGCGGAAACCAATGAATGGGAAATGATCAGGCGACCTATCATCCGGTTTGTGAAAATTGAAAAGGTCGTGGGTATGTAATAATAAGCCTATTTGGTTTTTAGATTTATGCTGCTCCAGGAGGCCTTGTGGCGCCTGGAGCAGTCTTTATAAACGTATCACATAGAGGGATTCGCCATATAGCCGATTCGGTTTTTTATTAAGGCGTCAATTTCATCCCTGTGACCTGTTAAGAATTTCGTCATATGTGCTGAGTGGGAGGCTATTTTCCGGACATCTCCGCTTTTGACAAGCGAACCCTCTATCAGCATATCGTGTGTATGCAAATAGGAAATGATGGTGTCTTCTGCGTCAAGTTTTACATGGAAGCGATTTTTAAGGTAATCCAGCCAGTCTCCGAATTCTCTGGGATGATCCAGGTGATCCTGGCTGATACGGGACTCAAGACATAACTGGAATGCCATTCCGGGTAGAAGACCGGAGCCCCCAAGAAAATCCAGTGCGTGAGCCAGTTCATGTATGAGGGTCGAGTCGTGTATGTTCGGTGTGATAGCTATATACAATGTATTGGGGTCTTTCTCCTCCGTCTTCATTGGATTGACGATCAGGCCTGCTGCCTTGTATTGCCTAACCCCTAAATTTCCTTTATCAAAGGATTCCAGCTCGACGTATGCTGCGAAATCAACAAATTTTATGCGCGAGATATTGGTATTACCTGTAAGCTCTTTGATATCAAGTGAATCAGCCATTTCCTTTGATCGCCCATAATTTACTTGTGGGAGGGATGTGATTTTTTCTGCGACATCTTTCTTTAGTTTTTGGGTCTGCATAAAAAAAAGCTCATCCTCACGGCCCAGATGGCAATGTTTGAATTTTTTTCCGCTGCCGCATGGACACGGATCGTTTCTGCCTATTTTTTCCATTATCGCCCCTGATAAAGTGGTGTGAATAAATATTCGTAGCTGGGTTTAATCCTAATTTTCGGTACTTGAGTTCAATCTTGACTGGCTATTCCTCAATGATTCCTTTTTTTAAGGCATCCTTTGATTTGACGGGAAAGGGATTTGTCTTGCCGGTATCGGGATCCAGCATGTGCCGGTAGGATACGTGACGATGGTAATTGTTCCACATCCAATCCCAGCCTTTCACAAAATAAGGGCAGTCATCATTAAAACATACGTACAAAAAATCACCCGTCCATGTTGTGCATCCACCATACTGCAGTTGCGTGCCAGCCCATTTGCTCATCTTATTTCCACAATGTGGACATGTTGGGGCCTCCTTAATATCTGGCATAATTTGCCTCCATATAGACTTTTAGTGATAAGATATAATCATTTTAGATTTTTTATCAAGCTATAAAACTTAAGAAGCATGAAACCCTATAGGTTCAAAATTTTAGGTTAACGCCTGCCGCCACCCCGCAGGCGGGGTTCAATAAGTTCAATGGCTGTTTAATGATCCGTTTACAGCTAAACCCGGGGTTTCCCTGATCCGGGTGAGAGGTCTTTGTTTATGGCGATAAAATGGTACTTTCCCGCTATAATACGCTTGCATTTTGCTTGACAGCTATGCTATCAATTCATGTGAATTTTAGTACAAAGATTTGTTTTTTTAAATCCCTAAGGAGGTCTTAGCAGTGGAAGAAAGAGATATCATGGAAGTAGACGTACTCTTTGTTGGTGGAGGTGTGGCGTGCCTCAGCGGGGCACTTCATCTTACAAACCTGATCAAGACGCATAATGAATCGGTTGGTCAAGCCGGAGAAGGGCAGAAAATAGATGAAATCATGATTGCCATACTGGAAAAGAGCGCCTTTGTGGGTTCCCATAGCATTTCCGGGGCCGTCATGGATCCTGTAGCCCTTAAAGAGCTTGTCCCTGATTTCTTAAAAAAGGGCGCACCGTTTGAAGGTGAGGTCAAAAAGGAAGAGGTGTGCTTGCTGACCAAGAATGGGCGGATTAAGTCTCCCATTACACCACCACCACTAAATAATCATGGGAACTATGTTATATCCCTTTCAAAGTTTACAGAGTGGCTGGGAAAATTGGTGGAGGAAAGTGGTGTTGATATCTTTCCCGGTTTTGCAGGAACTGAGGTCCTATACGAAGGTGACCGTGTTATTGGAGTCAGGACAGGCGATAAGGGGATTGATGCGGATGGTAACAAGAAGAGCAATTTTGAGCCGGGCATAGATCTACACGCCAAGGTTACCGTCTTTGGAGAAGGATCGAGAGGAAGCCTTTCCAAGACACTTATCAAGAAATTCGACTTGGATAGAGAGAAAAACCCACAGAGTTATGTGGTCGGCGTCAAAGAGGTCTGGGAGGTCCCTGAAGGAAGAATGGAACCAGGACATGTTATACACACCATGGGTTACCCTCTTAAAAGCAATACCTACGGAGGGGGTTTTGTCTATGGCATGAAAAACAACATGATCTCCCTTGGGTTGTTAACCGGTCTGGATTATGCAGACCCAGCACTTGATCCTCACAGGGAGTTTCAAAAATTCAAGCTTCATCCGTTAGTCGCCGGTCTGCTTAAGGATGGAAAACTTTCGCAGTATGGGGCCAAGACAGCCCCTGTGGGTGGATATTTTTCTGTTCCCGGTCTCACATTTGAGGGCGGCCTTATTGTAGGGGATTCGGCAAGCCTGTTTATTAGTCAAAAGATCAAGGGAATTCATATTGCCATGAAATCGGGCATGTTGGCTGCTGAGGCCATTTTTCAAGCCCTTCAAAAAAAAGACTTTTCAAAGGCCGGTCTTGAGAACTATCAGGAAGCACTCTATGAAAGTTATGTTGGCAGGGAGCTTTACAAGGTTCGGAATTTTCACCAGGCATTCCAGAAGGGTTTATGGATTGCCCTGATTAAGGCGGGATTCCAGTACATATTAGGCGGCAGGATACTGAAGAACAGGCTTTCTACAGAACCGGATTTTGTCCACCTGAAAAAGGTCGCTGATGTCTATGGCACAGACAGCCCGACGGACGAACAAAAGGGGGTCATTAAATTTGATGGTGAGAAGACTTTTGATAAAGAAACAGATGTTTATTATTCGGGAACAACACATGAAGAACAACAACCGGCACACCT
This sequence comes from uncultured Desulfobacteraceae bacterium, assembly GCA_964620335.1. Classification (GTDB taxonomy): domain Bacteria; phylum Desulfobacterota; class DSM-4660; order Desulfatiglandales; family Desulfatiglandaceae; genus JAFDHL01. The sequence continues at coordinate 366 of CAZUHR010000060.1, read as the reverse complement.
CAAGATATTAGATCTAGACATATGTTATACCAAATGCACTGAAGAATACCAGAATCCTTGTATTAACTTCTGTCCTGCAAATGTATATGAAATAGAGATCAATGAGGAAACCGGGAAACCCAACATGAAGCTTAATTTTTCAAACTGTGTCCACTGCAAGACATGCGACGTGAAAGACCCATATGAAAACATTACATGGGTTCCTCCGGAGGGAGGTGGAGGACCGAAATACACTGTGATGTAATTCGGCAATTAATTTGATTGAATTATAGAAATATTGCTATGAGCCAAGGAGGGTAAGTATGGCAAACACAGAGAGCCAGAGTATCCTGGTGGTCGGTAGTGGTATGAGCGGGCTCACGGCCG
>CAZUHR010000059.1:0-12776 GCA_964620335.1 uncultured Desulfobacteraceae bacterium | reverse complement strand
AACCTCATGACAACGTCCTCATTCTGCCCCGCAGTAGGGATGGTAGCCACCCGGAGTTCTATATCCAACGGGGCATACTTCTTGAACTTGATCTTCCCGTCCTGGGGAAGCCTTCTTTCAGCAATATCCAGATCAGACATGATCTTTATACGAGAGACAATAGCCCGTTTATATGTATAGGGTAGCGTCTGGTACAACTGGCAAGCCCCGTCTATTCTGATCCTTATAAGGGCATGGGCCTTTCCATGTCGCGGCTCAATATGGATATCAGAAGCCCCCCTGTTGTATGCGTCCACGATCATCTTGTTGACGAGCTGGACAATGGCACTATCTTCTTCGTTCACGCCTCCAATTTCATCTTCAAATTCATCCACACCAGTCTCCAACTGGCCTAAGATATCCTCAATGCTCCCCGATTCAGTCAACAACTCTCCTCGTTTTATGTCAAAAAACAGGTCTATCATCTCGTAGATATCATCTTTAAGGGACACGCAATATTCAAAATCCTTGGCCTTTATAATTCTCTTAATTGCGTCTCTTGCCGGCAGGTAACTGGGGTTTTCCATGGCCACAACCACTTTGCCATCCATCTGTGCTATAGGGACAAAGACGTTAGTCCTTAAAAAGCCGACCTTCAGTCCTTTTAAAAGCTCACCCGGGATCATCATCTTGTCGCTAAATGGTATAAAACGGGTATTATAAAAATTGGCCAAAGACTTGCCGATGTCATCCTTTGATACATTAAAATCGCTCATCAGGACCGATTCCACAGACACTTTGGCCTTCCTCGCCTTGGGCATTGCCAAAGCAAGATCCTTATTACTGATAATGTTGTTCGTAATCAGGTAGTCGAATCTCGTGGGCTTGGCTTTCTGCGCGGCCTTCTGGTTCTTAAAAAAGGCGGTCCCCAAAACCTTTGCAATATCCAGGACCGAAGCCCCGTCTTCCTTCGTAAAACGCTTTCCACCCTTCTTGTTGATCAGCTGTATAACGCCTAAGAGATACCTGTTATAAAAGATAGGCGCCGCAAGGACCTGTGTCGTCTTAAAGCCCGTCTTTTCATCCCAGCTCTTGTCAAATTTCAATTGAGAACTTATACGCTTAAGCTCATCATCATTGTACACATCTCCAATGTTAACCAGCTTTCCTGACGCAGCGCAGTACCCGGAGATACTGGCGGGATTGATCGGGACTCGAATTTCATTAACTTCATCACCGCTCTTAAATCTTGAGACGATCTCCCTTTTTATGCCGTCCACAACATACACTGTTATACGGTAGGCTTGAAAAAGGCTCAAAATTTCACTTTGAAGATTCAGGAGAATGTCATTTGTATCGCTCGCTGAATGTATTCTGTTGGCAATATTATTGAGCTTTTTCTGATATTCAAGCTGTTCCTCAAGGGACTTTTCCCTTGGGGCGGGAGCAGTTACTGTTTTCGGCATGGCACACATCTTAAAAAACTCCAATATTTTTTGGTGTTTTCAGGCTCAAAACTGAGGAATATTCTGGTGCTTAAGACCTAATGTTTTAATATTAGAAAATTTTCCAGAATATGCAACATAAATATTTGCGAAAGCATATAAGATGAATTATAAGAAAACCTCCGACTTCATACCTATCAGATATCAAAAATACGGATTTCAACTCCCTGGAGAGACACTATGTTGATTGACAGCCACGCCCATCTGGATATGCCGCAGTTTGATGATGATCGCGAAGAACTCATCGAAAGATCTGCCTATGGCGGTCTTGATCATATACTAACAGTGGGAACTGACTTAGACAGTTCACTTGCCGCAGTGAAACTGGCCCAACAATATAACATTGTCTATGCTGCGGTCGGATATCACCCTCACAACGCACAGGAATGCGATTTGAAAGAGCTTGACAGGCTGGCTCAGGTTACATCGAAGCCAAAGGTTGTGGCATGGGGAGAGATAGGGCTTGATTTTTTTCGCCGGCTCTCACCTCCCGAGGAACAGTTAAGGGTATTCTCACGCCAGCTTGAAATTGCCAATGACCTTAAGCTGCCCGTAATCGTCCATGATCGCGATGCCCACAAAGAGGTCTTTGCCATTCTCAAAAAGATGGGGAAAGGAGATAAAAGGGGTGTAATACACTGCTTTTCCGGGGATATTGATCTGGCCAGGGACTTCATAGAACTGGGATACTATATTTCCATACCCGGAACAGTGACATACAAGAAGGCATCCCTGGTAAAAAAGGTGGCCTGCGACATCCCTCTTGAACGAATGCTTGTGGAAACCGATGCCCCTTTTCTTGCACCCGTACCCAAAAGGGGCAAACGAAACGAGCCTCTTTTCGTCACCTATACAGCCATGGAGATTGCCCGTATCAGGAACATAGAATTTGAAGAAGTGGCCAGGTCCACTACCCAAAACGCAAAAGACCTTTTTACGCTCAAATAGTATTTATCATGATTGCAATCCTAGGACATTTTTCAAAAAGGTATTTGACTCCATGACATTTTCCCCCATCAGTGTACAGTCGCCATTAATCCTGGCATCCGCCTCACCAAGGAGAAAGAGACTCTTGAAGCAAATCGGTCTGCCTTTCCGCGTGATGACAAGCCATGTAAATGAACATAGTATTGATGGTGATCCTGAGAACTTATGTCGCATTCTTGCTGGGCAAAAGGCGTGCCAGGTTCGATCCAAAGCCAAAAAGTCCTGGATCCTCGGGGCCGATACCTTGGTAGTTATTGATAATAAAGTGCTCGGAAAGCCGGAGGGCGACGAACAGGCAACGCACATGCTGCGTCTTCTGAGCGGAAAGGAGCACCTGGTCATTACAGGATTCTGTATCCTGAACCCTTCAGGTGCTGTTGCCCGATCCGAGTCAGTCACCACGCTGGTTCGAATCAAAAAGTTATCTGATCAAGAAATAAAAGCTTATATGCGCACTGGCGAACCCTATGGCAAGGCAGGCGGTTATGCCATCCAGGGTATCGGCTCATTTATGGTGGAAGCCATTTCAGGATCATATACGAATGTGGTAGGACTGCCGTTATGTGCAGTGATAAAGGCCCTTGTTTTAGTTGGCGCCCTGAAAAATTTTCCGATTTCGCCTTGACCGATATTATAGAAAAGGCCTCCCAAGGGATCCCTTTCCGGATTTCCCTTGGAGGCCTTTGATGTTGAACCCACGTTTAAAGGAACCTATCCAGTGGATCAGTTTTTGCCTCTAAAAATTAAAGACCGTATCCAGTTCCTTGTCAGGCACATCAAAAACTTCATTATGAGGAGGGAATTTTTCAATCCTGAAGAATTCAGGGAGCCGGTCGTCGGCTGCTGTGAACCCTGCCCTTTTATTAAAATCCCTTTCCATCGTCAGTACTCGCTGGCCGAGTGCGCCAACATCGTCCCCGGTCAAAGACAGGCCGTACTTGGCGTTGACCATATCCACAATGGCATTGAAGGCATCCGGGATGTCCAGAACAGGGAAGGCTACGAACAGGCAAAGACCGCATGTATCAATGGCTGCGGTAGCGATCTGTAGATCCCTGGATAACTTGACCTGACTCTCCACTTTCAGTGGGTCAATATAGCCCCCGACCTTCATGATGTTGGCTGTTACAGCATACCCGGCCGTATGATCTGCACCCATTGTCGAGGTGGCGTAGGTTACTCCCACACCCTTGACGGCACGAGGGTCATAGGCAGGCAGGGCCTGGTTTTTGACAACCGGGACCCTTCTTACACCAAAGGTCTTGCCCACAACTGCCGCACCAGAACCCAGAATCCGGCCCAGGGGCGTACCCTTGCCGATTTCGGAAAGGAGTTCCTCGGCACCGGCGGCATCCCCGAATTCTTTGACACCGCCTTCCATGGCAACCGCTATGGAATTACCTATTTCAATGGTATCCAGGCCGATATCATCGCACGCGCGGTCTATTCGTGCTATGGCATCCAGATCGTCAATCTCGCAATTGGGACCCCAGGCCCAGACCGTCTCATACTCAGGCCACTTGGAAAGATATTCACCTTTTTCATCCAGATAGATGCCTGAGCAGCGAATCATGCAACCGGTCATACATCCGTGGGTCGGGTTTCCTTTTCTCTCGACAGTAATCTTGTTGAGGGTTTCCCCGCTCACCTTGTCGGCATTTTCAAAGCGGCCGGAACTGAAATTCCGGGTGGGCAGGCCACCGGCCTCGTTAATAATGTTGATCAACACATCTGTCCCATATGTCGGAAGACCCTTACTCGTCACGGCATGTTCACTTAAGGCCTTGGCAAAGCGCTTGGCGGCTTCTTTAAATGCATCCTTATCAGCTAAAGGCGCCATTTCTCCATCAGAGGGATCGATGACAATGGCTTTGAGCCCTTTGGATCCCATGACGGCTCCTAAGCCCCCGCGTCCTGCATGGCGTGTAGGCCTCAATTCCTGGTCAGTAAAGGCAACACTGGCGGCCGTCATTTTCCATTCACCCGCCTGGCCTATGCTCACAAATCCTACCTTCTCTCCAAACTCAGCCTTCAGTTTGTCCACAGTGGCATAATTTCCAAGACCCTGAAGGTCATCGGCAGGGGACAATTCCCATTTGTCTTTGCCTAATAAAAGCTTATACAGTTTCCCGTCCTGTCGCAGGCCCTCAAAGACTATGGCGGCGATTCCCAGTTTGGCTAAATACTGGCCTGCCTGTCCTCCAGAGTTGGCCTCCTTGATGGTCCCGGTCAGCGGGCTCTTTGCCCCCACGGAAATACGGCCGGAATTGGCGCAGTTTGTCCCACCCAGAAGGCCAGGGGCGAATACCAGTTTATTGTTCGGACCAATAGCGGAGCAGGTCGGCTCAACTTCCTTGGATACAATAGCCGAGGTCAGGCCCCTTCCCCCGAGCCCCTGATATGCCTCTGGGATTTCTTCACTTTTGACCAAAAGGTCAGACATATTGACTCTCAAAATCTTAAACATTGTACCCTCCTTTATTTATTGAACGTTGAAATATTAGGCTTTAAACATATATTTTTAATATGTAACAATAAGAACCGGAAATCAAGTAAAATTTACTGAAGATTCAATTAGTTAGGTCAGTATTGATATAAGCAGAGATGGATTATCCAATTGACAAGCAGTACATCTTCAAGATAATTCAGCAGTGTAATGAAATCCCTTCCAAGCCTCATTTGATTGTAATACCTTGGCTTTTTGAAGAGGAAATCCCAATGGTACTTATTGTCCTATTTTTTTAAACCGGTAAAGTATAATATTTGATTTAACTGGTTTTCTAAAGGACAACACATATGCCGCTAAATATATTTCTGAGTTCAACTCTAAGAAAATACCATCCACACTATGACCCTTTGAAAGGACTGGAATTGGTATTTGATGGGGAAAAAACAGTTGCTGAGGTGTGCAGGAAAATAAATATTCCGGTGGAAAAAATAAAGGTCATCATGATAAATGGGAAAAGTGAATCTTTTGATTATATATTAAAGGGAGATGAACGGGTAGGTCTTTTCCCACCTGTTGGAGGGGGATGATATGGATTTTAATGAAGAAGAAGGCAATGTCGATATCGGCGTATTCGGTTTTCTCAGGCGGCATATGGACGCGCAGGGGCTTCCCTATAATGTTCAAAAAGCGATCGCGCGAAGAGGTGAGGCGGCATATGATATTGCAAGAGGACTTCAAATTCCTCCCAAGGAGATCGAGGCCGTTTTTTTAAACGGAAAGGTAATAAATATCTATGATCATGTATTTCCCGGTGATCGGGTTGCATTTTTTCCTTACGGAACCCCAGGTCCTTACCGTGTTTTCTTAGGCATGGCCAAGGAAAACGTGGAGCGTGCGCGCCGGGAGAAAAAAGACAAGGAAAAGGGTAATTAAAGTGAGTGGAAAGGCTGGCACAAGCATTCATCGAATGCTGCAGGAAAGTTCAGAAAAGACCAAAGACGCGGCAGCAAGGGAAATAGTGGTCCTAAAAGACGGCCGGGCCGTTGAAATAGCAAGCAAATGCGGCTGTACGGTTCATGACGTTTACCGTGAGGCCCTAAAAGAAGGTATTTACCCGTACCGGTACCTCCGCAACAGGGATTGCATTTCAATGGATGAACAGCTTGTCCTCTCAAGATCTCGGGTTGCTGTGGTGGGTGCCGGAGGCCTTGGCGGACATGTTATCATGCTACTTACAAGGGTCGGAATCGGGCAATTAGTCGTTATCGACCATGATGTTTTTGATGAAACGAACCTGAATCGCCAGGTCCTGTGTACTGAAGAGGCACTTGGCAAATCAAAGGCGGAAGAGGCGGTCCTTGCAGTAGGATCAATTAATCCAGGGGTTAAGGTAATGCCATATAAGGTTAAACTGGACTCTTCAAATGCAACTGAAATACTTGCCGGTTCAGATGTGGTTGTGGATGCCCTGGACAATGTACCGGACAGGTTTGTCTTGGAAAATGCGGCAAAGAAGCTTGCCATCCCCTTGGTACATGGAGCACTGGCCGGATTTGAGGGACGAGTCATGACCATTTTTCCCAATGATACGGGCCTGAAGCAGCTTTATGGGACTAAAGGATCAGGTGGAGATAAGTCAAAAAGCCCTGAAGCCATCCTTGGTGTCCCTACAGTCACGCCTTCCTTAATCGCAACCCTCCAGGCCATGGAGGTCCTTAAAATTATTTTGAATCGGGGAAAAATCTACCGGAACGTAATGGTACATGTAGACTTGGAGACCGGAGAGGTCAACAAATTCTGTTTTGATGGTAATTCGTGAGATGATTCAGCCATCTCCCCAAAAACCCTAGGTCGGCCTTCAGCAAATTAGGGCTGAAGGCCGACCAGACAAGAGTGTACCTGGGGGATGGTTTTACCTTTGGGGATTTAGTCCCATACCAGGGCCCATGCCTGGGCCTTTACCATGGCCGGGGCCATGCAGGCCTCCTCTTGGTCCTCGAAAACCATGACCCCTACCGTATTTCTGGAGAATAAACTGGGTGCGCTGCTCAGGGGTCAGGATGTTGTAGAAATCCAGTCGGGAATCCGTCAGTTTATCCTGAAGCTGTCCTCTTAACTCATGAATTTCCTTCTGTTTGGCCTTGATTTTGTTTGCATCAAGGTTAGTCTGCATCCATAACAGTTTTAACTCGGTCCGCTTTTTGAATAATTCCATTCGAAGCGGTGCTATTTCCTTTTGATGTGTCTCGCCCAGGGCGCGGATTTTTTCCTCTTGTTCTGCTGTAAGGTTCAGGTTGGAGAGTGCGGGTGCGTTCATCCCCGGCCTCAATCCCATTCCGCCTCCTTTGCCGCGATGTCCGGCCATCGCGATATTGGCCGAAGCGACAAGGAGTATTAGTGCTATAATAAGACTTGTTTTTTTCATTGATATATACCTCCTTTTTATTTTGCTTAATTTTTAGGTTCAAACACTGCAGAACCCGTGCCAACCCAGGCCCTACATGTGCAACAGTCTGAAATTGTGATATATTTTAAAAAACAGCCGGCAAAATATTCTAATACCCTATGCATTACTAAGGCAAAATATGTCGAATTCAGAAACATGTGCTCGACATATTTGTCGAAACTTGATATCCTCAATTAACATTGGTAATGTTTAAAAGTGTTCTTATGGTAAAGGAAAGAAAAAAACCTGAATCAATGTCGTCCCGCCGGGGAGACAAGTCGTTTCTACAGCCTCTGGCAGTGGCCCTTGTGTGTATCGTTTTTGTCTCTCTTGTACTTGTCATGGGACTGGTAGACCTGCGAAACCTTGATAACACCCTTGTTAATGATATGGAAAACAGGGGGCTTGCCATAATAAGGAACGTTCAGCAGGTCGTGGAATATCATTTTCAAGGACTGGTACAGTCACAACAAGCCAACCTCTACGCCGAGACGGTTCCGGCCTCAACGGAAGATGCCTTTTCCCTGCAAGAATCTCTGGTCATCAGACTTGTTGAATTGGCTCACAGGATTGATTCTTTATGGGAGATCGGTAAATCTGGCGATGACCAATTGGCCTCATTTGCAACCAAAGAAAACCTGTGGCTGATTGCTTTTTTGGATGAGCGGGGCAACGTCACTGTAAAGAACAGGTCAGTACCCGAAGAAATTGTGCGGTTTGCTGGCCCTGTAATAAATGGGCGAGAGGAGATACAGATTAATATCTTTGATCAATTTAAAAACGAAGAGGGATTAGGCCTTATTGCGCTTCCGTTGAAATCCAGGAAAGGTACCATTATCATGGCCTTGGATAACAACGGATTTCGTTACTGGAGCCTAAAGATTTCTGTCCAAAGGGCCATTGAGGAGGTCGGGCAGGGTCCCGGTATTACCCACTTCAGGGTGACAGACCAATCTGGAAGGACTATAGGGAATTCCGATACAGAGGTCGAGGACTATGAAGAAACCATTCCAATTGAAAGTAAGGCTGGAGATACGTCGAAAGTGGTAAGCAGGAAAACCATTATCGCCGGAGAGCATGTGCTGGAAATTGAAGTGCCTGTTGCTTTTACCGCCGGTTTTTCAGGCATAGCTCGCTTGGGCCTTTCAAGAGAGAGAGTTGATCAGCTTCTCAAAAAAGAGCAGACCCGAGTGTTTGTTTACATGGCCTTTCTTGTAATTATTGCCTTCCTGGCCATGTGGCTTCTTTACAAAAACCAGAATAGGCACCTGGCAAGGATGCGGGAAATTGAAAGGCAGCTACACCAGGCCGAAAAGCTATCGGCCCTTGGCCGTCTTGCTGCAGGTGTTGCCCATGAAATTCGAAACCCACTTAATGCCATAAGTATGGCGAGTCAAAGGCTTCAGAGGGACAACCTCAGTCAGCTCAGTGAGGTGATAAGGGATGAGATCAGGCGGCTTAATCAAATTATTGAAGACTTTCTAGCATTTTCAAAAAACCGCGATCTGGAATTTCGACACCGTGATCTAAATGAACTCGTCCGACAGATTATTCTTTTGATCAGCGAAGAAGCAGAATCCAAAGGAGTGAAGATCGTTACTCACTTAGGCAATTCTGCTTTTATGGTATCCATGGATTTTGACAGGCTGAAGCAGGCCCTTTTTAACGTTATCAAAAACGCAATTGAATCAATCTCCGATGAAGGACTCGTGACTGTTTCCATTGAGGCAGAAGGGAAACGATGGGTGAACGTCAGGGTTTCAGATACAGGAAACGGGTTAAACCCAGATGAAACAGAACGGATTTTCGATCCTGATTACACTACAAAGGAAAAGGGATTAGGATTGGGGCTCCCCTTGGCCCATGAAATTATCCGGGGCCACGGTGGGGAGATTCAAGTGCGAAGCCAAAAGGGTTCGGGAACTACGTTTGAAATACTATTACCAAAAATTACATAAGCTCATGGCTTAAGGCATACCGCTCGTAATGGGAAAGGCCCTTAGGACCACATGAGATATAAGCTACGAGGCCCTAGTATATGAAAAAATTAAGCATTCTGATAGTGGAGGACGGCAAGTCACAGAGGGAAATGCTTAGGGACTTCCTAAGGAACAAAGGGTATGATGTTTCAGAAGCAGAAAGAGGAGACAAGGCACTGGAGTTGGCAAGAAAGAACTACTTCGACCTCCTGCTCATTGATTACAAGATGCCTGGGATGAATGGCATGGCCGTCCTTGAGGAGGTAAAGGGTATCAACCCTGAGATTGATGTCATTATGATGACCGCCTTCGGGACCATTGATACTGCTGTGAAGGCTATAAAGATGGGCGCTGCAGATTATATTACTAAGCCTATCGAATTGGAGGAACTTATTATCCTTATTGACCGGATTTCCGAGCGGCGGATCCTTTTAAAAGAAAACAGGATTCTCAGGGAAGAGTTGAAGGAAAAGGGGATTACAACTGACCAGATCGTCTATCAAAGCCAGGTTATGAATGAACTAATCAACCTTGCAGCTAGGGTTGCAAGCAGCAATGCAACGATCTTGATAGAAGGGGAAAGCGGAACGGGAAAGGAACTTGTGGCCCGCTTGATCCATAACCTTAGTCCCCGTTCGAAAAAACATTTGATTACAGTGAACTGTGCGGCTTTGCCCGAAAACCTTTTGGAAAGTGAGCTTTTCGGTCATGAAAAAGGGGCTTTTACAGGGGCGGACCGAATGAGGATTGGCCGGTTTGAAGAGGCGGACGGCGGGAGCCTATTTTTGGATGAGATTGGTGAACTTTCGACTTCTGTTCAGCTAAAGCTTCTCAGGTTTTTGCAGGAACGGGAGTTTCAACGCGTTGGAGGTAATCGGACACTTAGTTCAGACGTTCGAATTATAAGCGCCACCAACCAAAATCTGGAGGCAAGGGTAAAGGAAGGTAGTTTCAGGGAAGATCTCTTTTACAGGCTGAATGTGGTGGCTATCGCCATCCCGCCTTTGAGAGAAAGGAAAGAAGACGTGGGTCCACTTATTGATCATTTCCTTGAACATTTTGCCGCTGAGAACGGAAAAGAAATTCAGGGCGTCAGTCCTGAGGCCAGGGATCTTCTTTTGAAATACGATTATCCCGGAAATGTGAGAGAACTGGAAAATGTTATCGAGAGGGCCGTGGTGATTACCCGCAGATCGGTCATTTCGATCGAGGATCTGCCCTTCTCCGCACGATCGCCCAGCGTTGATAGGAATGAGATCTGGGATCAAGGAACTCTGAAGGACTCCTTGGCTGCCTTGGAAAGGCAAATGATCAAGAATGCTTTGGGAAAAACCTCAAGCAACCAAACCAGGGCCGCTGATCTTTTAGGTATCAGTGAACGGATGCTCCGATATAAACTCAAGAAATATGAATTCAAATAGATATTATGTTCATTTCCTCCCCGGATTTTTTTGTTTAGGCAAAATCACCACGCACATGTGTGATTATATTTGGAGGAAAATGGGATGGTCAGTCACATACATCATGTTCACATATTTGCCTCAGACATAAACGAGAGCATCAAATTTTATAAGGATTTTTTCGGCGGCAAAATTGTTCTGGATACGGAACTGGCAAGTGCAAGAAATGTATTTATGAAAATTGGAAATGGGAGGCTGCATTTTTACGATCAACCGCCGAAAAATACAGGGAGAGGGAGCATACATCATTTTGGGATTCAAACTGATGATATGGAAAAAGTTGTAAATAATATGAAATCCAAGGGTATTTCTTTTAAAAAGGATATCGTGGATTTCGGATTCTGGAAATATATTATGGTACCTGCGCCGGATGACATACTCATTGAACTTTTTCAAATAAACAGAGAAAAGATCCCAAAGGAACTATTAGATTATTTTGATTAAAAACCCAGGGATATTCATTGCCAGAATATCAAAACCAATTTTTCAAACCGAAGGGGTTTGGCTCGTGATTTTCAAAGGATCCCCTGCCTGCCGGACCCGCCAAACAGAAGGAGGACAAGCGGCAGGCAACCTTTCTCCCAACTAATTTCGAGTATAACCATAATTTATTACAAATTAAGGAGTACAAAATGAAAACAAAAGAAATAAAAATGAAGGATTTATCAGTTAAAGAATTTATACAGAAGCAAGTGGAAGATATTTCTTCCACCGTTGGAGATGGATTAGCCATAAATGCTTTATCCGGAGGCGTTGATTCTTCTGTTGTTACCATGCTCGGGCACAAAGCCCTTGGTGATAGTCTCAGAACATATTTTGTCGATAGTGGATTGATGCGAGAGGGAGAGCCGGAACATATCGCCTCCCTGTTTAAAGGTTTAGGTGTTCAAGTGGAAATAATAGATGTACAAAGGCAATTTTTAGATGCCCTTGCAGGAAAATTGGATCCAGAAGAAAAAAGAGAGGCCATTACGCAGACATTCTATGCAATTGTCTTTGCCCAAATCGCACAGAAAAGCGATGCGGGATATGTGTTTCAGGGTACCAATTATACCGATATAGAGGAAACTGTCGCAGGAATAAAGAGACAGCACAATATTATAGAACAGATCGGAATTGACCCTGAAAAAGAATATGGCTACAAAATCCTTGAACCCTTAATTCAGCTTAGAAAACCGGCAATAAGGGCCATAGGTAAAGAGCTTGGACTACCTGAAGAAATTTATAATCGGCCACCGTTTCCAGGCCCAGCCTTGGCAGCCAGGGTCATTGGAGAGGTTACGCCGGAGAGAGTGGAAATAGCAAGAAAAGCAACAAAGATTGTTGAAGAAGAATTGTGTGATTCAGGTGCATTCCAATATCTTGCTATCCTGCATGAAGACAGGGTTACAGGCGTCAGAGATGGAAAAAGAGATTATGGTCTGCAAATAGAAGTGAGATGCTGGGATAGCGAGGACGCGAAGACAGGGTCACCAACGAGGCTGTCCTTTGATGATTTAGAAAGATTGGCTGAAAGGATAACAACAGAAGTTCCGGGTGTTGTGAGCACTACCTACAACATCACGAGGAAGCCTCCTTCTACAATAGAGGCTATTTGATCAATTTTCTGTCTGGAGGACTCAACCATGATAACCTCGTTGGTCAACCCTGGCCGCTGGAAGACTGGTATTCGTATCAGAGACTTTGGATTCCAGCCCTTTGGAGGCCCATAAATGAATGATAGAGCAAAAACCAAAGAGCAACTCATAGATCAATTAGAGGGGTTGCGCAAACAGATCGCTGAACTGGAAGCACTAGTTGAAATACGTCATACAAGGGTAAAGGAAAAACTCAAGGCTGCAAGGGAATATGCACAGAACATTATAGACAGCTCTAATGATATGATCATATCGGTTGACAATGATAGAAGAATAGTAGAGTTCAACCGTGCGGCTGAGGAAAACTTCGGTTACCGGAAAGAAGAGGTCCTGG